>JAGNUJ010000050.1 GCA_017987055.1 Giesbergeria sp. | reverse complement strand
TGGCGCTGACAGCGCTTTGGGCGCTTTGCACAACGTTGTCTGTGAGGTCGCGGGCCTTATCCTCCAATTGGTGGAGGGCTTCGGTGGCGGTGTGTACGGTTTTTTCGGCAGAAAACGGGGTTTTCATAGTCATATCCTTTGGAAAAGTGTGAGGGGGAGCGCAGCACTGGCGCTGTCAGCGTCGAATAAGACCGACTACGAAAGTCACTACCGCCATTACGATAAAGACGAAAAACAGTAGCTTGGCAATCTCGACGGCACCGGCCGCAATACCACCAAAGCCAAAAACGGCAGCGATTAATGCAATCACCAAAAAAACGACGGCGTAGTGCAACATAAAACCCTCCTTGCCTTGTTTTGTCGCGAATGACAAAACTGTTGCAACCACTGTAGGCGGCGCGCGGTGGTGGGCGCGCCAGTAGCAGGCGCTTGCGCTTGTCAGCGCTGGGGTTATAGCTATGTAGGAGATGGCGCACACAGCGGCAGCACAGCTGATACCAACGTGCCTTGACCCGGTTGTGATGCCAGCGTCAAGCGTCCGCCAGCGGCTTCGACGCGCTGGCGCATTCCCGTCAAGCCGTGCGAGCTGCGTTGGATACTGGCCATATCAAAGCCTTGGCCGTTATCACGAATTTGCACCGCCACGTGGGACGGGTGTTTGTGTACGGTAATGGTGATGGTTTGGGCGTTGGCATATTTGCCAATGTTGGTCAGCGACTCTTGCACCATGCGGTAGATGGTCAGCTCAGTGGCCTCGGGCAAGCTGACGGTTTCAAAGTGGGTATCGATGCGAATGCCAGCAGTGTCGGCATATTCGCGCGTCAAAATTTCCAGCGCTGCCGTCAGTCCCAAGTGGGTGAGTGAGGAGGGGCGCAGGTTTTCAACGATGCGCCGCTTCAGCGCAATGCCGCTGTTGAGCATTTCGACCAAGTGGTGCAGGCGCTCGGCAATGTCGGGCGCGTTGATATCGATTTTGGATTTCAGCCGCGCCACATCTAGCTTGGCCGCTGTCAGCAAGGCGCCCAGCTCGTCGTGCAGTTCGCGCGCCAAGTGGCCGCGCTCGTCTTCGCGCACCTCTTGCAGGTGGTTGGCCAGCTCCGAGAGCGACAGGGTGCGCTCGCGCACCAGCTCTTCCAGCCGCGCGCGCTCGGCTTCGAGCACTTCTTGCTCGCGCTCGGCGGCGCGGCGCAGGGCATGGGCTTGGCGCAAATAGACGCAAAACGCCAGCAGCCCCAAGCTGACGCCAGCGGCAATTCCCACCCGCGCCAGCCACAAGGATCGATCAATTTGGCGCTGGCTGCGCAGCGCTTGTTGGCCTTGGGCGGCAATCAGCGCGTTGGCTTGGGTGCGAATGGTATCCATGTTCTGTTTGCCGACATCGGTGGAGAGCACAAACTTCCACGCATCCTCGTTGCCCTGACGGCGCAATTGCAGGCTGAACTCCATTTCGGACAATTTGCGTGTGACTTGCTGCGCCAGCGCGGACAAAGCGGCGGTATCGGCACCATCGCTGGCCAAGGCGGTGCGCAGTTGCTGCAACTGGGTGTGGACGGTGGCGATGGACTTCTCATATGGCGCCAAATACGGCTCCTCGCCTGTCAGCAGGTAACCCCGGTGCCCGGACTCAGCGTCCAGCATTGTTTCCAGCAGCTTGCTCAGTAGGGCGTGGCTACTCTGTACGCGCGCCATATTTTGCAAGGCCGCGCTGGAGCGCTGGTAGCTGGTCTCGCTAAAACCAATCAGCGCGATGACCGTCAGCACGGCCAAGGGCAGGCTTAAGGTGAGGTCTTTAGATTGGAACCAGCGCATAGCGCCTCCTAGTATGGGGGTTTGGGGATAATGCGCCACCTTGTCTTTTGAAAGCTCGCTCCATGATCCAAGTTGGCATTGTTGATGACCACGCCATTGTTCGCTCAGGCCTGCGCCAGTATCTGTCTGAGCATGTGGATGTGCGTGTGGTGGGCGAAGCCGCCAATGGGCGCGAGGCAATTGATTTGGTGCGTAACACGGCGGTGGATGTGTTGATCATGGATTTGTCTATGCCCGGCCAAAGTGGGCTGGACGCCTTGGCCATGCTGCGCGCCAAGTCACCCGATACCGGTATTTTGATTTTGAGCGGCCACCCGGAAGAGCACTACGCCATGAACCTGATTCGCCAAGGTGCCAGCGGCTATCTGAATAAAGAGTGCGAGCCGTCAGAGATTTTGGAGGCGATTCGCACCATTGCTTTGGGGCGGCGCTACATCACCCCAGTGGTGGCCGAACTGCTGGCGCAGCAGTTGTACCGCAAAGACGATGCACCGGTACACGAGCAATTGTCCGAGCGCGAGTTTCAGGTGTTTTTAAAGCTAGCCAAAGGCGCGACTGCTAGTGAAATAGCTGAAATATTGTCTTTGAGTGTAAAAACCGTCAGCACTTACCGCACGCGTTTGATGGAAAAAATGGCGCTGTCGTCCAACAGCGATTTGACCTATTACGCCCTGAAAAACGGCTTGATTGATTAATTAAAATTGATAGCTGCAAGCGCACGTATTTAAAGGGCTAGAGTCTGATTTTACTTAAATTCGTCGCCGCAGGTGGGGCGTGGCGCTCAGCCGGGCATGCTGCTGCGCGCAATGCAGTAATCAATCAGCGCATCGATTTCATTGGATTTGTCAAACACCGCATCGACACCCAATTGCGCGCAGCGCATACGTATATCGGGGGTGGCGTAGTTGCTCAGCACCACCATATGCTGGTGCGGCAGGCGGGTGCGGCAGGCGGCCAGAACGCCTAAGCCACTGCCTTGGCGCAAAAACAGATCAACGATGGCTAAATCCCACTGGGTGTGGTGGGCGCTAAGCCACGACGTGCCGTCGCTTTCGGTCTCAGCGATGCCTACAGATTCGATGTTGGCCAGCTCCTCGAGCGTGGCAATCAGGTTTTCTCGAATCGTCGCGTTGTCTTCAACGATGAAGGTTTTAAGTTTCACTCTGGTGGTTCGGTGCGGGATAGGCAAAGCAGGGTGCCAACCTCGCAGACAATGTAATTGCAATTGTGTCTAAATTGTGCCAGTCAGCACAATCTTATGGTGTCGGCCTGTTCCTACGTGCTACACACGACACAATTGGTATCGCGGCGCACCTGCAGGGCGCTCCACTCCATGCTGCGCGCGTCCAGCATCAACAAACGCCCCGCTAGCGACGTGCCAGCGCCTGAAATCAGCTTGAGCGCCTCAGCTGCCTGCGTCGCGCCGACGATGCCCACCAGCGGCGCAAATACCCCCATAGTCGAGCACTGCTCCTCTTCAAATGCTTTGTTGGGCGCAAATACGCAGGCATAGCATGGCGCATCTGGCTGGCGCTGGTCCACCACGGTGATTTGCCCGTCAAAGCGAATCGCTGCGCCCACCACCAGCGGTTTGGTGTGGCGCACGCAAGCGGCGTTGATGGCGTGGCGGGTAGCGTAGTTGTCGCTGCAGTCCAGCACCACGGTGGCGGCAGCCACCAGCCCATCGAGCAGCGCCGCATCGGCGCGCGCTTGGATGCAGGTGATGGCGGCATCGGGGTTGATGGCCAGCACCGCTTCGGCGGCCGACGTCACCTTGGGCTGGCCGACGCGCTCGCTGGTATGGGCAATTTGGCGCTGCAGATTAGTCAAATCGACCGCATCGTCATCGACCAGCGTGATGTGGCCGACGCCAGCCGAACCCAGGTACAGCGCTGCGGGCGAGCCCAGGCCGCCGGCACCAATGATCAGCACATGCGCGGCCAAGATGCGTTCTTGCCCCTCAATGCCGATTTCGTCGAGCAGGATGTGGCGCGAATAGCGCAAAAGCTGTTGGTCGTTCATGGAGCCGCGTGCGGTTTACTGCGCCTCGTCTTTATTTTGAGCCTTTTCTTCCTTGCGCTCGGTCTGCGTTTTACTCGCTAGCACCGTCACGCCCTTGAGTTGGTTGATGGCTTGTGCCAGCTGAAAGTCTTTGTCCGAACCGAACTCGGGTAGTTTGCGCTCACTCAGCGGCTTTTTGGACTCCTCTTCCAGACGCTGACGGGCATCTTCGCGGGCTTTTTCGCGCACTTCGTCTTTGACCTCTTCGCCTTGGCCGCTGCCCAAGTGCTTCTCCAAGTCGGCCTCGCGCATCCGCAGTGCGGCAAATGGGCTGCCCTCCAAGGTTTCATCGACCATCACGTCGGGCACGATGCCCTTGGCCTGAATCGATTTGCCGCTGGGCGTGTAGTAGCGTGCGGTGGTCAGCTTGATGCCGGTGTCTGGCCCCAAGGGACGCACGGTTTGCACCGAGCCTTTGCCAAAGGTTTGGCTGCCCATGATGGTGGCACGCTTGTGGTCTTGCAGTGCGCCGGCAACAATTTCGCTGGCCGAGGCCGAGCCTTCGTTGACCAGCACCACCAGCGGTACGGTTTTGAGTGCAGCCGGTAGGCGCTTGAGCGGGTCGCCCGCACCGCGACGGGCATAAAACTCGGGTGAGGCTTTGTAAACCGCCTTGCTTTCAATCAGCTGGCCGTTGGTGGAGACTACGGTGACGTTCTCTGGCAAAAAGGCCGCCGACACCGCCACAGCCGCATCCAACAAACCGCCCGGATCGTTGCGCAGGTCCAGCACCAAGCCTTTGAGCTTGGGATCCTGCTTGTACAGCTCTTCGGCTTTGCGGACAAAGTCGTCCACGGTGCGCTCTTGGAACTGGGACAGGCGAATCCAGCCGTAGCCCGGCTCAATCATCTTGCCCTTGACCGACTGGGTTTTGATCTCTTCGCGGGTGATGGTCACTGGGAAGGTGCGGCTTTCGTCCTTGCGCAAAATGGTCAGCGTGACCTTGGTGGCGGGTTCGCCGCGCATTTTTTTCACCGCGTCGCTGAGCGACAGGCCTTTGACAGCGGTGTCGTCAATTTTGGTGATCAGGTCGTTGGTTTTGAGGCCAGCGCGAAAGGCGGGCGAGCCTTCAATCGGCGAGACCACTTTGATCAGGCCGTCCTCTTGCGTAATTTCGATGCCCACGCCGACAAAGCGGCCGGTAGTGCCTTCGCGAAACTCGGCAAACGACTTTTTGTCGAAATACTGCGAGTGCGGGTCCAAGCTAGCCACCATGCCGGAGATGGCGTCGGTGATGAGTTTTTTGTCGTCCACCGGCTCGACGTAATCGGTCTTGACCAAGCCGAACACCGCCGAGAGCTGCTGGATTTCTTCCAGCGGCAAAGGCGTCATAGCGCCGCGCGCCATAGTTTGCAGGGACACCGTAGTCATGGCTCCGGCCAGTACCCCGACGGAAACCCAGCCTGCAATTTTCAATTTGTGGCCCATACAACCCCTTTACCGATTCATTCAATAAACACCTTGGAAGGGTGTTGCCCGCTGCAGTTCCACAGCGGGACTTGCGTTTTTGTGTAGCGCAGTTTTTACGCTTTGCCTTGCGAGGCCACTGCGGCTGCGGCGGCGGCTGCCGCTTGGGCGTCGCCCAGATAGTAGTGGCGCAGCGGTTTTAAGTTTTCGTCCAGTTCATACACCAGTGGAATGCCATTGGGAATATTGATGCCGACGATGTCGTTGTCAGAAATGTTGTCCAGATATTTGACCAACGCCCGAATCGAATTGCCGTGCGCTGCCACCACCACGCGCTGGCCGCTGCGAATCGCTGGGGCCATCGTTTCGTTCCAAAATGGCATCACGCGGGCGACGGTGTCTTTGAGGCACTCGGTCAGCGGCACGCTGCCTTCGGGCAGGTTGGCGTAGCGTGGGTCGCTGCGCTCGCTGCGGCTGTCGTTGGCCTGCAGCGCGGGCGGCGGCGTGTCATAGCTGCGCCGCCACACCAGCACCTGCTCGTCGCCGTATTTTTGGGCGGTCTCGCCCTTGTTCAAGCCTTGCAGCGCGCCGTAGTGGCGCTCGTTCAGGCGCCAGCTCTTGTGTACCGGCAGCCAGGTGCGTTCCATCTCGTTGAGGCAAAACCACAGGGTTTCGATGGCACGTTTGAGTACGCTGGTGTAAGCCACATCGAACTCATAGCCCTCGGCTTTGAGCAGCTTGCCGGCCGACATCGCTTGCGATACGCCGGTGGGCGTCAGGTCCACATCGGTCCAGCCGGTAAAGCGGTTTTCAAGATTCCAAGTGGATTCGCCGTGGCGGATCAGAACAAGTTTGTACATGGGTGTCACCAGAAAAAGCAGGTCAAAACTTGGCATTCTAAAATTGCCCGGTTTGCTAACCCAAGGAATAACGTGAATTTCATTGTCAATAATTGGTATTTGATACTTTTGGCGCTGGTTTCTGGCGCGATGTTGCTGGTGCCGATGCTGCAAAGCGGTGGCCGTGGTGGTGTCTCTGCCGCGATGGCGGTGCAGATGATTAACCGCGAAAAAGCCGTGGTGATTGACGTGTGCGGCACGGCTGAATACGCCGCTGGCCACATCGTCGGCGCCAAAAACGTGCCGCTCAACGAGCTAGAGGCGCGCCTGCCCGCCGTGGTGAAAAACAAAGCGCTGCCGCTGGTCATCGTCTGCGCCAGTGGTGGCCGGGCGCAGCAAGCTGCCGCAATGGCGCAAAAGCTCGGTTACGCCAACGCCCAAGTGCTCAGCGGCGGCATGAAGGCGTGGGCAGCGGCTGGCATGCCAGTGGAAAAAGCGTAAACGCACCCCATCTGATTTGTTCGTTTTTTTCTGAGTCCAAAGAGAGTCCTATGCCCGCCATCAAGATGTACACCACCGGCGTTTGCCCTTACTGCACCCGCGCCGAGCAGTTTTTGCACGCCAAAGGCGTAGCGCAGATTGAAAAAATCCGCATCGACACTGACCCGAGCGCACGCAACGAGATGATGGAAAGCACCGGCCGGCGCACCGTGCCGCAAATTTTCATCGGTAGCGCCCATGTCGGCGGCTACGACGACTTGGTGGCGCTGGACAAGAGCGGTGGCTTGCAGCCCCTCTTAGACGCCGCCTAATTTTTGATATGTGCGCTGCATAATGCAGCCCCATGTGCCCGCTGCCGGAATCACTCCCTTCAGCGGGTTTTGTTTTGTCAAATTGAAAGACCCTGACCATGGCCGACCAAGAAAATTCTGTAGCTCCCGCAACGTCTGACAACCCGGTTTTCCAAATCCAGCGCGTCTATCTGAAAGACATGTCGCTGGAGCAGCCCAACTCGCCCGGCATCTTGCTGGAGCAAGAGCAGCCCAACGTGGACATTCAGCTGAGCGTTGAAGCCACGCCGGTGGCCGAAGGCATTTTTGAAGTTTGCGTCACTGCCACCGTACACACCAAAATCCAAGACAAAACCGTGTTCTTGGTCGAAGCCAAGCAAGCCGGCATCTTTGAAGTCCGCAATATCCCCGAAGACCAAATGGGTCCGGTGATGGGTATTGCTTGCCCGCAAATCGTCTACCCCTACCTGCGCAGCAACGTCGCCGACATCGTCAACCGCGCTGGCTTCCCACCAGTGCATTTGGCCGAGCTGAACTTCCAAGCCATGTACGAAGAGCAGCAAGCGCAAGCCGCCAACGCCGTGCCTGCGCCGGCACTGCAGCAGTAAGCGGCCGTTTCTTTTAAGCATTTCAGGCGTTTTAGGCCTCTAGCCCTTTAAGGACGTGCGGTAGTAGCTATGAAAATAGTAGTAATTGGCGCTGGTGCCTTTGGCACGGCCATTGCTGTCAGCGCTGCTGCCCACCCCGGCGGCCACGCCGTCACGCTGTGGGCGCGCGACGCGCAGCAGCTGGCCACCTTGCAGGCGACGCGCAGCAATGCGCGCTACCTGCCCGGTGTCGCCCTGCCGCCCACGCTGGCGCTGGTCGGCGGTGACATGGCCGCGCTGGCGCATCAAGCCGATGTGGTCGTCGTCGCCACGCCGATGGCGGCGCTGCGCAGCGTGCTGACGCAGTTGCGCGACTGCCGCGCCCCGGTGGCTTGGCTGTGTAAAGGTTTTGAAAGCACCCAAAGCCCCGGTGCCGAAGGTTTGATGGCGCACGAAGTCTGCGCCCAAGCCGCCCCCGATTTGGCCGCTGGCGTGCTCAGCGGCCCGAGTTTTGCGGCAGAAGTCGCCCGCTTTCAACCGACGGCGCTGGTCGCGGCCAGCCCACACGCCAGCGTGCGCAACGCGCTGGTGCAAGCGTTTCACAGTTCGAGCCTGCGCGTGTACGCCAACGACGACATCGTCGGTGTCGAAGCCGGCGGTGCCATCAAAAACGTCTTGGCGATTGCCACCGGCCTGTGCGATGGCCTGCAACTGGGCTTGAACGCCCGCGCTGCCTTAATCACCCGTGGCTTGGCCGAAATGACGCGCCTGGGCCTAGCGCTGGGCGCGCGCGCCGAGACGTTTATGGGTCTGTCGGGCGTGGGCGATTTGGTGCTGACCGCCACGGGCGATTTGTCGCGCAACCGCCGCGTCGGCTTGCTGTTGGCGCAGGGCCAGACGCTGGACCAAGCCGTCGCCTCGCTCGGCCATGTGGCCGAGGGCGTGTACTGCGCGCGCACCGTGGTGCAGCGCGCCCGCCATTTGGGCGTCGATATGCCGATCAGCCAAGCCGTGGTGGCGCTGCTGGACGGCCAGCTGCAGCCGCTCAAAGCGCTGGCCGCGCTGATGGACAGAGATCCCAAGGGCGAAGGCGCTTAGGGTCTGTTTGGCACGGGCGCTACAACTATTAAAACAAGCGATTGCCAACATCGACAGCGACAGCATCAGCGCCTGATTCACAACACAAATTTTTTGAAAAATGTTGTTCGCGTGAAGCGTCATGGCTAAAGCGCGCAGTGGTGCCCAAGGGCAAGGTGCCGCAGCGCCCTTGGTTTTTAACGGTGCAGCTCGCCCGCGCGCTCGGGCTGATAAACCACTTCGGTGACACGCACTGTCATTGGCTTGCCGCCAGGGCCAGGCCACGCCAGCTCGTCGCCAACGGACAAGCCCAGCAGCGCCGAGCCGACCGGGGCAAAGATGGAGATGAGGTCGGCGCTGCCGTCCATGTCGCGCGGGTAGACCAGCGTCAGGCAGAACTCTTTGCCCGTCTCTTTAATGGAGAACTTGACGGTGGAGTTCATCGTCACCACGGTGGCTGGCATTTCTTCGGGTGCCAGCACTTCCGCCCGATCCAGTTCGGCCTGCAGTTCGGCCTTGCCGGCCAAGGCGCTGGACGGCAAAGCGGCCAGCAGCGCTTCAATGCGGTCTAAATCTTGGGACGACAACGTGATGGGGGGTTTGGACACAGTAACTACCTCAAATCAAAAGCTATTCAAAACAGCTTTGACTGTAGCCCATCGCCCCAATGGCCTTTCATGTTGCGCTCAATCGCGCACCGTTTTAGGAGTGCGTTGGTTGGCGGCAGCTGGCATAGATATCTAACTCCGGCTGATAGACGCTGCTGCGCACGTCCAGCAGCCCCAGCACCGAGTGAAAGTAGGCGTCGTGCGTGATGTGGCGCTCTTTGAGGTTGCGCTGCAGGCAGGCGGTGCTGATGCTGCTGCGCGTTTGCAGCGCCGGCGACAGCCACGTAATCCACGGCACTTGCTTTTGCACATCGGGCGCGATGGCGTAGGGCAGGCCATGCAAATACAGGTTGTTTTCACCGAGTGATTCGCCATGATCTGCTACATAAACCATAGCTGCTTGCGCTTGATTCGATTGGGTTTGAAGCCAATTTATCGTTGAATCCAGTAGCGCATCGGTGGCGACGATGCTGTTGTCATAAGCGTTGACGATGTGCTGCTGCGCGCACTCTTGCAGCGCGCTGGAGCGGCATTCGGGCAGAAATTGCTTCGCCTCGGGCGCTGAGCGTTTGTAGTAAGCCGGGCCGTGGCTGCCCATTTGGTGCAACACCACCACTGTGCCGCGTGCGCGTCGTTCGGCGGGCAGGGCGGCGATGCGCTCGTCCAAGTCTTTCAGTAAGACGCTGTCTAAGCACTCGCCGCTGGGGCATTGCGTGCTGGTGTGCTCTACCCGGTCGCAAACGCCTTTGCAGCCCGATTGGTTATCGACCCACAACACCGCCAAGCCGGCGCGCTGCAGCACGTCCAGCAGGGATTCGTAGTTGCCGCTGCGGCGCTCAAACTTGGATTTGCCTAGGTGTGAAAACATGCACGGCAGCGAGGCAGCGGTGCTGGTGCCGCACGACCACGCGTTGCGCGCGCTGGCTATATCCGTGCGCGCCGACAGCAGCGGTGTCGTGGCGCGGGTGTAGCCGTTGAGGCCAAAGTTGCCGCTGCGGCCGGTCTCGCCCAGCACCAAGACCAGCAGCGGCGCTTGGGCAGCGCTTTGGCCGGCGTAGCTGGTGCCCAGTTGGGCGTCGCGGCCGACGGGTTGCAGGGTGTGGTTTTCGGGGTTGAGGCGGTGGGCGGCGATGTCGCCCAGTGCATAGACGCTGTTGAGCGGGTTGATCAAATAGCGCAGCTGGGTGTGGTTGCGCATGGTGGACGAAAAGTCCTGAAACACCAGCAGCACGCTGGCGACGATGGTCGCCAGCGCCAGCACCAGCACCAGCGCGTTGTGCCCCAGTTGGCGCAGCGCGCTCAGGCGTTGCAGCGGGCGTCGCTGCAGCCACAGCAGCGGCGGTGCGCTCAGCGCCAGCACAGTGACCGGCAAGCGCCAATTGAGCAGGTCGCGCGACTCGCGAAAATCGGTTTGCAGGGCGTTGGTCAACATGCTGGCGTCGATGACGATGCCGTAGGCCAGCATGAAATAAGCGCCAAACGCCGCCATCAGCAGCAGCACCGTGGCGGCGGGTTTGAGCGTCCAGCGCCACGCCAGCAGACTCAGCAGCGCCGCATTGCCGGCGGTGACGATCAGCGCAAACGCCAAGGCAAAGCCCCAGCCGCGCAGGCTGTCCTGCCCCGGCAGCGCTGCCACCGCGCGCCACAGTGGCACATTGCAAACGACAGCCAGCCACAGGCTGAGCAGCAGCACCGCCTTGCTCGGGTGCAGGGCGCTGGCGCTGGGTGTGGCTCTTTGAGAAGCAAAGAAAGCAAAAAATCGCAAGCGGGGCAGGAATAACAGCATCCTGCGATTTTTTGCGGCGCTGCTTAACGTGACATTAAGCCGCC
>JAGNUJ010000160.1 GCA_017987055.1 Giesbergeria sp. | reverse complement strand
CTGCGCGTCTTTGGCAACGAGACCTATCGCCAAGCGGTGCTGATTGCGCGTCTGGACAACTTGGGCAAAGGCGCCAGCGGCGCAGCGGTGCAAAACCTCCAGCTGATGCTGGGCATTTAACCCTTTAGTGAATATGGTCAAATAAAGCCATCTAATGCACCACCATCGAGAGGTCTGATTGCTATGTTTATCGAAAACATTTTGAAGAATTTTTTTGGTATCGGTTCGGAAGACAAAAAAGAGCTAGCCAAAAAAGTTGCCCGTTCAGCCAGCAACTTGGACTTTGAGATGGCCATTGCAGCCCATGAAAACTGGAAGCTGCGGTTGCGCTCTTTTTTGGCGGGTACCTCCAGCGAAAAGTTTGTTGCCGAAGAGATTTGCTTTGATGACCGCTGCGATCTGGGTAAATGGATCTATAGCACCGGGCGCTCGCAACTGGGCACTTTTCCGGGGTTTACCGCGCTGATGGGGCACCACAAAATGTTCCACTACGCCGCCTCCAATGTGGTAGCACTGGCGCAAGTGGGAAAGATTGATGAGGCCGGAAAAATTTTGGAAATGCAGTTCTCCCAGCACTCCAGCGAAGTGGTGCGCGAGCTGCAGATACTGCGCACCATCGTGCGCGAAAACAGCGACTGAAAATTAACGCGCTATCGGGGGCACCACGCTGCGCACCACATCGGCAGAAAAGCCCCGCGCCATCAAAAAACGCACTTGGCGCGCCCACTGCTTGGTGTCTGTCGCTGCCTCACCAAAGCGCTTGCGCCACACCGCTTGGGCGCGCTCCAACTCGGTGTCTTTCAACTCGGCCACGGCAGCGCGCACCCGCTCGGGGTCAATGCCTTTGGCTTGCAGCTCTTGGCGCAGGCGCGCGCCGCCCAAACTGGCAGCGCGGCGGTTGATGACCGAAGCCACCATCCGCGCCTCGCTAATGAAGTCTTTGGCCTGCAAATCGTCCAGCACGCGCTCGATTTGCCCCGGCTCCTCCTCGTGCCGCGCTAATTTGCGCACCAGTTCGGCGCGCGAATGCTCGCGCCCCGCCAAATAGCGCAGGGCACGGCCTTTCAGGGAGATCGGAGCAGTCGCCATAATCCGTAAAATACTACTGATTTAATAGCTACTAGCGCTCGTATCTATTGGGCTAGAGGCCATTTTTATTCGGATTTTTGCTCGATTTTCGGCTCTGCCTTGGCTTCCGCCTTGCGCGCTTTGGCCGCAGCGGGTGCGGCGGCACCATCGCCTTCCGCTGCCGCAGCGCCGACGGCCGCCGGCAAGGCGGCAATGCCCAAGCTGTCGCGCACCTTGTTTTCAATTTCGTGCGCCAGCGCCGGGTTTTCACGCAGAAACTCGCGGGCGTTGTCGCGGCCTTGGCCGATTTTTTCGCCGTTGTAGGCATACCAAGCGCCCGATTTCTCCACCACTTTGGCTAGCACGCCCATGTCAATAATTTCGCCCTCGCGCGAGATGCCTTCGCCAAACAAAATATCAAACTCGGCGGTTTTAAACGGCGGCGAGACTTTGTTTTTGACGACTTTGACGCGGGTTTCGTTGCCAATCACCACATCGCCCTTTTTCAGCGAGCCAATGCGGCGAATGTCCAGGCGCACCGAGGCGTAAAACTTCAGCGCATTGCCGCCGGTGGTCGTCTCGGGCGAACCAAACATCACGCCAATCTTCATGCGGATTTGGTTGATGAAGATGACGGTGCAGTTGGTTCTTTTGATGCTGCCGGTCAGCTTGCGCAGCGCTTGGCTCATCAGGCGCGCTTGCAGGCCGGGCAGGCTGTCGCCCATATCGCCTTCGATTTCGGCCTTGGGCGTGAGCGCCGCCACCGAGTCCACCACAATCAAATCGACCGCGCCCGAGCGCACCAAGCTGTCGACAATCTCCAGCGCTTGCTCGCCGGTGTCGGGCTGGCTAATCAGCAGGTCTTGCAGGTTGATGCCCAAGTTTTGCGCGTACTGGATGTCCAGCGCGTGCTCGGCATCGACAAAGGCGCATTGGCCACCGAGCTTTTGCATTTCAGAGATCACTTGCAGCGACAGCGTGGTTTTGCCCGACGACTCGGGGCCATAAATCTCAATCACCCGGCCACGCGGCAGACCGCCCACGCCCAGCGCCACGTCCAGCCCCAGCGAGCCGGTGGAGACGACTTGGATGTCCTCAATCACCTCGCCTTCGCCCAGGCGCATCACGGTGCCTTTGCCAAACTGCTTTTCGATTTGCGCCAGCGCGGCGGCCAAGGCTTTGGATTTTTCGCTATCGACGGCGATGGCGCGGTTGATGGGAGCGTTCATGGTAATTTCCTTACAAATCAATAAGATGAAACAATTTTTGACCAGCTTGGCGCTTGGCTGTAGCGGGTATGGAGCGTAGTTTAGGCGGGGATTAAAATAAAATCCTTTCATTTTTAGTCAGTTTGCTTGACCATGTGGCATGACTGAAACTGCCTCCACCCACGCCCTGCCGATGCCCGACCACGGCTGGCGCCAAACCCACTTGGGGCGGCTGATGGGCCACGCGCTGCGGCGTTTTGACGCGCGCGTGCTGCAGCTGATGGCGCGCAACGTCGAGGTGCCGCTGGCCCTGTCCAACCTCGCCGCGCGCGACCAAGTCAGCGCCGCGCACATCCACATCACGCGGCATTTGTCGCTGCATGGCGACCGCGTGACCGACCTGGCCCAGCGCGCTGGCATGAGCAAGCAAGCGATGGCCGATTTGGTGGACCAGTGCAGCGCGTGGGGCTTGGTGACACGCCAGCCCGACCCGCTGGACGCGCGCGTGCGGCGCGTTTGCTTCACCCCCACTGGACTGGCGTGGCTGCAGGCCTTTCGCGAAGCCGTGGCGCAGGCCGAGGCCGAATTTCGCGCCGAAGTCGGCGACGACGTGGCGGTGGTCGTCGCCCTTGGGCTAGAGGCCTATGCCAGCGGCGCAGCTTTCTGACCCATTGGGCGCGCTAGGCCTCCTAGAATCTGGCCTGACCGCGCAGCGCCAGGCTGCTGCGGCCAGTTTGTCTAAGGAAAGATCTCTCGAATGCGCATCCTCATTGCCGAAGACGACCAAGTGCTGGCCGATGGCCTGCTGCGCACGCTGCGCAGCTCGGGCGCGGTGGTCGATCACGTCTCCAGCGGCAGCGAAGCCGATACCGCCCTGCTGACCAACAACGAGTTTGACCTGCTGATTTTGGATTTGGGCCTGCCCAAAATGCACGGCCTTGAAGTGTTGAAAAAGCTGCGCAGCCGCGGCTCGGCCCTGCCGGTGCTGATTTTGACGGCGGCCGACAGCGTCGAAGAGCGCGTCAAGGGGCTGGACTTTGGCGCCGACGACTACATGGCCAAGCCGTTCTCGCTGCAAGAGTTGGAGGCGCGCGTGCGCGCCCTGACGCGCCGGGGCATGGGCACCACCAGCGCCACCATCAAACACGGCCCGCTGGTGTACGACCAAGCCGGGCGGGTGGCCACCATCGACGGCAAGATGGTCGAGCTCTCAGCGCGCGAGCTGGGGCTGCTGGAGGTGCTGCTGCAGCGCGCTGGCCGCTTGGTCAGCAAAGACCAGCTGGTCGAGCGCCTGTGCGAGTGGGGCGAAGAGGTCAGCAACAACGCCATCGAGGTCTATATCCACCGCCTGCGCAAAAAGATTGAAAAAGACCCGATCCGCATCGCCACCGTGCGCGG
>JAGNUJ010000049.1 GCA_017987055.1 Giesbergeria sp. | reverse complement strand
CCGGGCAAGAATGCGCGGATGCCGTTGACCAGTACCGTGAGGCCGCCCTTGACCTTGCCGCTGGTGGTGCCGGTGACGAATTCGCCGGATTCCAGGGCTTTTTCCAGGCTCATCCACGAAGCCAGACGCTTAGCGGTGTCGCGCGACAGGATGGTGTCGCCGTAGCCGTTTTCAATCGAGCCGATGGCCACGGAGACGAAATCGCCCACTTGGACTTCGACTTCGCCCTTGTCGTTCTTGAATTCTTCTAGCGGTACATAGGCTTCGGACTTCAGGCCGGCGTTAACTACGACAAAGTTGTGCTCGACGCGCACGACTTCAGCAGTGATAACTTCGCCTGGGCGCATTTCCGTACGCTGCAAGGATTCTTCAAAAAGGGCGGCAAAAGATTCAGACATGTATTTCCTTACCACTGACAGGTTTACAGCGGCACGATTGCTGCTGATTCAAAGGCTGCCGGTGGTGGTTTGCTGTGTGGCGGTGGCCACGGGTTAAGTTAAAAAAGAACCGCAGCGCATAGAGCAGCTGCGAGCCTAGATGTGGGGCATTTCAAGCCCCGTTGTCAGCCCGCCACGCTGGGCGTGAAGGGCTGGCGCTGCTGCCACAAAGCCAATACTTGGCTGACAGATTGTTCAATCGTCAGGGCAGAGTTGTCTTGGGCAATCGCATCCGGTGCTGGCTTTAAGGGCGCTGCGCTGCGAGAAATATCGCGGGTATCGCGCGCCTTGAGGTCGGCCAGCAAGTCGAGCATTTTAGCGGGCAAACCTTGCGCTATCAACTGTTTATAGCGGCGTTCGGCACGGCATTCGGCGCTAGCGGTAAGGAAAAGCTTGAGCGGCGCGTGCGGAAAGATCACGGTGCCCATGTCGCGCCCGTCGGCCACCAAGCCCGGCAGGCGTTGAAAACTGTGCTGCAGCGCCACCAGCGCGGCGCGCACTGCAGGCAAAGCCGAGACGCGCGAGGCGTTCATACCAGCTTCTTCGGTGCGGATGGCCTCGGTCACGTCTTCGCCGGCCAGCAGCACGCGGTCAGTCTCAAAGCGGATATCGAGTTGCTCGGCCAATTGGGCGATGGCGCTTTCGTGCGCGGTGTCCAGCGCTAAGCCGGCGCGCGTGGCGGCCAGTGCAGTGATGCGGTAGAGCGCGCCAGAGTCTAAAAAAACATAGCCTAACTCGCGCGCCACCGCCGCCGCCACCGTGCCTTTGCCCGAGGCGCTGGGGCCGTCAATGCAAATCACTGGGATATGTGCGGGCGCGGTCTGCACGACGGAGAACAGCGCTTCAAAGTAATCGGGAAAGGTTTTGGCGACGCATTTGGGGTCTTCAATGCGCACCGGCAGGCCGGCTGGGTTGAAGGCGGCCAGCGAAAAACACATGGCGACGCGGTGGTCGTCGTAGGTGTGGATGCTGGCAGCGCGCCAGTCGGCGGGCGTAGCCGGCGGCGTGACGCGGATGAAGTCCGCGCCTTCTTCGACGCTGGCGCCGAGTTTGCGCAGCTCAGTGGTCATGGCCGCGATGCGGTCGGTTTCTTTGACCCGCCAGCTGGCGATATTGCGCAGCGTGGTGGTGCCGTTGGCGTACAGCGCCATCACCGCCAGCGTCATCGCCGCGTCTGGGATGTGATTGCAGTCCATATCGACCGCCTGCAGCGGCCAGCTACCGCGCTGAATTTCCAACCAATTGGAGCCGCCCGTGATGTGCGCGCCCATCGCGCGGGCAGCTTCGACAAAGCGGATGTCCCCTTGGATGGAATCGATCCCTACGCCGCGTATTTTTATGCCATTTTGGCCTGTAGCGCCCGCTGCGATTGCGCCAGCAGCTATGAAATAGCTAGCAGATGAGGCGTCCGACTCGACATAGATATCGCCCGGCGACTGGTATTGGCTCCCCGCTGCAATGGTGAAGCGCTGCCAGTTGTCGTGCTGCACAACAATGCCAAAGCGCTCCAGCAGCTGCAGCGTGATGTGGATGTAGGGCTTGGAAATCAGCTCGCCCACGACCTCGATATGCACGTCTTGCTGCGTTGCCACCAGCGGCAACGCCATCAGCAGCGCCGTCAAAAACTGGCTGGAAACATCGCCACGGATGCGAATCGGCGCGTCCAGTGACAGCGCTGGCACACCGCTGGCTTGGTTGATGCGCAGCGGTGGGTAGCCGTCGTTGCCCAAATAATCAATCTGGCAGCCAAGTTGGCGCAGCGCATCGACCAAATCGCCAATCGGGCGCTCGTGCATCCGGGCGATACCACTCAAGGTGTATTCGCCGCCGAGCAAGGCCAGCGCAGCGGTCAGCGGGCGCATGGCGGTGCCGGCGTTGCCTAAGAAAATCGGCGCGCAACTGGCCGGCGGGCGGCCGCCCAAGCCGGTAATGCGCGCTTGGCTGGCGTCTTCTTGCACCTCGCAGCCGAGTTGGCGCAGGGCATCCAGCATCACACGGGTGTCATCGCTGGCCAGCAAGTCGTGCACCGTGGTGGTGCCGCTGCTCAGCGCCGCCAGCAGCAGCACGCGGTTAGAAATGCTTTTGGAGCCGGGTAAATCAATGCTGCCAGCGGCAGTTTGCAGAGGGGGGAGGTCGAGAAAAGGGGTGCTGAACATGAGAAACAGGTGCTTAGCGGGACGCTGTAGATTTTTGCGTGCTCATACGCCAGTGGGTGCGGGTTTCGCTGGCTAGCGTGATCATGTCTTCGATCGACTGAGCGCTGTCGCTGCGCATGGCGTTTTCAAATTGCTTGAGCGCTTGCTGGAACAGCTGCGTCTGCGTCAGCAGCTCTTCGCGGTTGGCCAGCAAAATATCGCGCCACACTTTGGGCTCGCTGGCGGCAATGCGGGTGAAGTCGCGAAAACCGGGTCCCGCCAGTGCCAAAAAGTCTTCGGCTTGGGGCTGTCCTGAGATGCTGTTCATCAGCGCAAACGCCAGCAAGTGCGGCAGGTGGCTGACGGCGGCAAAAGCGGCGTCGTGCGATTCGGGCGACATGCTGGTGACGCGGCAACCCAGCGCCGTCCACACGTCTTGCGCTTTTTGCAGCTGCGCGGTCAGGGTGCGCTCGGTCGGCGTCAGGATGACTTGGCGGCCTTCGTACAGCGTGGCTTCGGCGTGTTCAACCCCCGAGACTTCGCGCCCAGTAATGGGATGCGCCGGCACGAAAGAGGCAACTTTGTCGCCCAGCGCCCGGCGCGCCGCCTGCACCACATCGACCTTGGTCGAGCCGACATCCATCACCAGCATTTTGGGTGTGATCAGGTGCTTGATGGCTTTGAGCGCTGACTCGGTGGCCGAGACGGGAACGGCGATCAACACAATGTCGGCGCCGGCCACGGCCAGCAGCGCCGAGGGCGCTTCGACGTCGATTACGCCCAGTTGGCGCGCGCGGTCGGTGGTCGAGGGCGATTTGCTGTAGCCGACGACGCGCTTGACCAAGCCCGCGCGCTTGAGCGCCAGCGCAAACGAGCCGCCCATCAGGCCGCAGCCGACCAGCCCCAATTGTTCAAACATGCAGTGCCCTTGGATAAGTGGTGGATGTCGTTATGTGTTTGCGTTATGCGGTGACTGGGTAGGTGCCCAGTACTTTGTAGAACGCGCACAGGCTGCGCAGCTCAGTCAGCGCCGCGCTGACGTGGGGCTGGTTGGGGTGGCCTTCGAGGTCGATATAAAAATAGTATTCCCACTGGCCGGTGCGGGCTGGACGTGACTCAAAACGCGTCATTGACACGCCGTGCTTCTTCAAAGGCACCAACAGGTCATGCACTGCGCCAGCCTCGTTGGGCACCGAGACGATCAGGCTGGTGCAGTCGCGCGCCGAGGGCGGCGGTGTGTCCAGCGTGTGCGGCAAGCAAATCACGGCAAAGCGCGTGCGGTTGTAGGCCTCGTCTTGAATCGCGTGGGCGACGATGTGCAGGCCAAACTGCGTCGCGGCGCGCTCGCTGGCCAGTGCTGCCCAAGCCGGGTTGGTGGCGGCCAAACGCGCGCCTTCAGCGTTGCTGGAGACCGGCTTGCGCTCGGCGTGCGGCAGGTGCTTGGACAGCCACGCTTGGCATTGCGCCAGCGCTTGCGGGTGTGCCAGCACGGCTTCAATCTCGTCCAGCGAATTGTTTTGGCGCAGCAGGTTGTGGCGTACCAGCAGGCTGACTTCACCCACAACGTGCGTCGGCGTGTGCAAAAACAAATCCAGCGAGCGCGTCACCACGCCTTCGACCGAGTTCTCGACACCAACCACGCCAAACTGCGCGCTGCCCGAGGCGGTGGCGTGGAACACTTCGTCAAAGTTGGCGCAGTAAACGATGTCGGCCGCGCCGCCAAAGTATTCAATCGCTGCCTGCTCGCAAAAGGTGCCAGCCGGGCCGAGAACGGCAACGCGCTGCGGTGATTCGAGCGCCAAGCAGGCCGACATGATTTCGCGCCAAATGGCCGAGACATGCGGGCCTTTGAGTGGGCCGGGGTTGGCACGCTGGATTTTTTCAATCACCTGTGCCACGCGATCGGGACGAAAAAACGGCGTACCTTCGCGCTTTTTGACTTCGCCCACTTGTTCGGCGACCAAAGCGCGCTGGTTGAGCAGCGTCAGCAGTTGTGTGTCGATGGAGTCAATCTGCACGCGCAGATGCGCCAAATCGGGCGAGGCTATGGGAGTGCTTGGGGTGCTGGAGGTCATCGTTTTTTCTATTCAAAGGTGCGGCTGCGCAAACTCTTGCATGTAGGCGACCAGCGCTTCGACACCGGCCAGCGGCATGGCGTTGTACAGGCTGGCGCGCATCCCGCCGACCGATTTGTGGCCTTTGAGCTGCAACAGACCGCGCTCTTTAGCGCCGGCCAAGAAGGCTTCGTTGCGGAATTCGTCGCGCAAGAAGAACGGAATGTTCATGCGCGAGCGGCAGTTGGCCGCCACTTTGTTGAAGTAGAACGGCGACTGGTCGATGGCGTTGTAGAGCAGTTCGGCCTTGGCGATGTTGCGCAGTTCCATTGCTGCTACGCCAGTGGCGTCGCCTTCGCGCTGGCGCTTGAGCCATTGGAATGTCAGGCCGGCGATGTAAATGCCCCAAGTTGGCGGCGTGTTGTACATCGAGCCGTGCTCGGCGACGATTTTGTAATTGAAGGCGCTGGGGCAAATCGCCAGCGCGTGACCCAGTAAGTCTTCGCGCACGATGACGATGGTCAGGCCGGCAGGACCGATGTTCTTTTGCGCACCGCCAAAGGCCAAGCCAACGCGCGACCAGTCCACCGGGCGCGAGGCGACGTGGGACGAGAAATCAATCACCAGCGGTGCATCACAGCCCAGCGCTTTTAAGTCGGGCAGCTCGTGAAATTCGACACCGTGGATGGTTTCGTTGCTGCAAAGGTGCAGATAGCTGGCACCGCGGCTGGGCTGCCAGTGCGCCGGGTCGGGCAGGGTGATAAAGCCGCTGTCCTCGCCCGAAGCCACCAAGTTCACTTCGGCCGCGTATTTGCGCGCTTCTTTGTAGGATTTTTGGCTCCAGCTGCCGGTGACGACAAAGTCCACCGTGGCCGCGCGCGACAGGTTCATCGGCACGATGGCGTTTTCAGCCAGACCGCCGCCTTGCATGAACAAAATTTTGAACTGCGCGGGCACTGCCAGCAGCTCGCGCAGATCGGCTTCGGCCTGCTCGCAGATAGAGACGAATTCTTTGCCGCGGTGGCTCATTTCCATCACGCCCATGCCGCAGCCGTGCCAGTCGAGCATCTCGGCTGCAGCTTGCTCTAAAACCTCAGCGGGAATGGCCGCCGGGCCGGCGGAGAAGTTGTAAGGGCGTTGCATGGTGTAATTTATAGTGAAAAGTGCCTCTAGCCCAATAGATACATGCGCTAGCAGCTATTAATTTAATAGTAATTGCCCGCTCGGTGAAGAGCGGGCAGGGCGGGCGCGTTAGGCGTCAGGCGCTTCAGGGGTGTCTGGAGCTGCTGATGCGTCTGCGTCTGCAGGAAGATTTGCGCTGTCCTCGTCGTCTTCTGCGGCGGCGTCTGTGTTGGCCACGTTGGCGTCGTTTTCGACGATGCGCTGCAGGCCGCTGAGTTTGGCACCTTCGTCCAGTGCAATCAGCGTCACGCCTTGGGTGGCGCGGCCGAGTTCGCGGATCTCACTGACGCGGGTGCGCACCAGCACACCACGGTCAGTGATCAGCATGATTTCGTCATCGGCATGCACCAAGGTCGCGGCAACCACTTTGCCATTGCGTCCGGTTTGCTGGATAGCGATCATGCCCTTGGTGCCGCGGCCGTGGCGGGTGTATTCGGCAATGTTGGTGCGTTTGCCGTAGCCGTTTTCTGTGGCGGTGAGCACGCTTTGTTCTTCGTCCTCGGCCACTAGCATGGCGATGACGCTTTGGTGTTCTTCCAAGTTCATGCCGCGCACGCCACGGGTGTTGCGTCCCAAAGAGCGCACGTCGTTCTCGTCAAAGCGCACCGCCTTGCCGCCGTCTGAGAACAGCATCACGTCGTGTTGGCCGTCAGTAATCGCCGCGCCAATCAGCTGGTCGCCTTCGTCCAAGTTGATGGCGATGATGCCGATCTTGCGCGGGTTGGAGAACTCGGCCAGCGCCGTCTTTTTCACGGTGCCCATGCGCGTTGCCATGAACACATAGTGGTCTGACGGGAAGGTGCGCATGTCGCCGGTCAGCGGCAACACCACGTTGATTTTTTCGCCTTCTTGCAGCGGGAACATGTTGACAATCGGGCGACCGCGCGAACCACGTGAACCTGCCGGCACTTCCCAGACCTTGAGCCAGTACAGGCGGCCGCGATTGGAGAAGCACAGGATGTAGTCGTGCGTGTTGGCGATGAACAGCTGGTCAATCCAGTCGTCCTCTTTGGTCGCCGTGGCTTGTTTGCCGCGCCCGCCGCGCTTTTGCGCGCGGTATTCGGACAACGGCTGGCTCTTGATATAGCCGGTGTGGCTGAGCGTGACCACCATGTCGGTGGGTGTGATCAGGTCTTCGGTGGACAAGTCTTGCGCGCTGTATTCGACCAAGCTGCGCCGGGCACCGAGTTTGCTGTTGCCAAACTCAGACTTGATGGTGTTGAGCTCGCTACCAATGATGGAGGAGACGCGCTCTGGCGTGGCGAGGATGGTCAGCAGGTCTTCGATGACCGCCATCACCTCTTTGTATTCCGCAACGATTTTGTCTTGCTCCAAGCCGGTGAGGCGTTGCAGGCGCATCTGCAAAATCTCTTGCGCTTGGGTGTCGGACAGGCGGTAGAGGCTGTCTTGGCCCATGCCGAACTCGCGCTCCAGCCCTTCGGGGCGGTAATCGTCGGCTTGGATGGCGCCGCCATCGGCGCGGGTGCGGGTCAGCATCTCGCGCACCAGCGCACTGTCCCAGCTGCTGGACATCAGCGCGCTTTTGGCGACCGGTGGGGTCGGGGCGTTGCGGATGATGGCGATGAATTCGTCAATGTTCGCCAGCGCCACTGCCAAGCCTTCGAGGACGTGGCCGCGGTCGCGCGCCTTGCGCAGCTCAAACACGGTGCGGCGCGTGACCACTTCGCGGCGGTGCTGCAAAAAGACGCTGATCAGCGTCTTTAAATCGCACAAACGCGGCTGGCCGTCGATCAGCGCCACCATGTTCATGCCAAAGGAGTCTTGCAGCTGGGTTTGCTTGTACAAGTTGTTCAGCACCACTTCAGGCACTTCGCCGCGCTTGAGCTCAATCACCAAGCGCATGCCGGACTTGTCCGACTCGTCCTGAATGTGGCTGATGCCTTCGAGTTTTTTCTCGTGCACCAGCTCGGCAATGCGTTCTTGCAACGTTTTTTTGTTGACCTGGTACGGCAGCTCATCCACGATGATGGCTTGGCGCTGGCCGCGGTCGATGTCTTCAAAATGGCATTTGGCGCGCATGATGACGCGGCCGCGCCCGGTGCGGTAGCCGTCTTTCACGCCGGTGATGCCGTAGATGATGCCGGCAGTCGGGAAGTCGGGCGCCGGAATGATCTCCATCAACTCGTCGATGGTGACTTCGGGGTGTGCCAGCATGTGCAGGCAGGCGTTTACCACTTCATTGAGGTTGTGCGGCGGAATATTCGTCGCCATGCCAACGGCAATGCCAGACGAGCCATTGACCAGCAGGTTGGGCAATTTGCTTGGCAAAACCAGCGGCTCTTTTTCGCTGCCGTCGTAGTTGGGGCCGAAGTCGACAGTTTCTTTGTCGATGTCGCCGAGCATTTCGTGGGCGATTTTGGCCAAACGAATTTCGGTATAGCGCATTGCGGCTGCGTTGTCCCCGTCGACCGAGCCGAAGTTGCCTTGGCCATCGACCAACATATGGCGCAACGAAAAATCTTGCGCCATGCGCACAATCGTGTCGTAGACCGCGATGTCGCCGTGCGGGTGGTATTTACCAATCACGTCGCCCACAATACGCGCCGATTTTTTGTACGGGCGGTTCCAATCGTTGTTGAGCTCGTGCATGGCAAACAGCACGCGCCGATGCACGGGTTTCAAACCATCACGCGCATCTGGCAGCGCCCGACCCACGATGACGCTCATGGCGTAATCTAGGTAGCTGCGGCGCATCTCTTCTTCAAGGCTGATGGGCAGGGTTTCTTTGGCAAACTGGGTCATGTCGATGGCAAGTGCAGCAAGGGAGGTTCATTTTAGGCCTAAGCGCTTGTAGCGACTGCGCAACACATCAGTCTAATTAGGCTTTTGTCCTACGGCTGTAGGACGCTGCAGAGCCTGTGCGTCAGGTTACGTATGGCACAATCAAATTAGCGTTTTTGGTGATGGTCACTGACGACGTTCTTAATTCGCAGCGCGGCTGCGGCTTTTTCCCCATGAGGAGAACCATGAAAAAATTGAACAAAGTGGCGATGTTGTTTGCCTCTGCTGCGCTCGCAACTGCGGCTGGTGCACAGACTATTGATAACTGGAAAAACGGCACCAATGAGTTGGTCTGGAAGAACGGCACCAATGAGCTGTGCTGGCGCGATGCCAACTGGACGCCTGCTACGGCAGCTCCCGGTTGCGACGGCGCTCTGGCAGCTCCTGTTGCCGCTGCTCCAGCCGCTGCTCCAGCTGCCGCCCCGGCTCCAGCTCCAGCTCCAGCTCCAGCAGTGGCTAGCAAAGTCACTTTCGCTGCTGACGCATTTTTCGACTTTGACAAGTCGGTGCTCAAGCCAGAAGGTAAAGCCAAGCTGGATGACCTGACCACTAAAATCAAAGACATCGATCTGGAAGTCGTCATTGCCGTGGGTCACACCGACTCCGTCGGTAGCGATGCGTACAACCAAAAGCTGTCAATGCGTCGCTCCGAAGCTGTTAAAGCCTACTTGGTGTCCAAGGGCATTGAAAAGAATCGCGTCTACACCGAAGGCAAGGGCGAAAAGCAGCCAGTAGCTGACAACAAGACCAAAGAAGGTCGCGCTAAGAACCGCCGCGTAGAAATCGAAGTGGTCGGTACCCGCGCCGCTGCTAAGTAATCTTCTCATTACCGAAAAAACCCCGTTAGCGGGGTTTTTTTACGTCTGCTGTTTACTGAGTACGTCCATAAGAGACAATTGTTGCCCATGAACCAAGCTGTTAATGCCGATCCAGCCGAACTGGCTAAATTTTCTGAGCTAGCCCATCGTTGGTGGGATCCTGAGAGTGAATTTCGCCCTCTTCATCAAATCAACCCCTTGCGCCTGGAGTGGATTAATACGCTATCGCCACTTAAAGATCAGCGCGTGTTGGACGTGGGCTGTGGTGGCGGTATTTTGACGGACTCTATGGCACGCCAAGGTGCCTACCCTTTAGGGATTGATTTATCGACCAAAGCCCTGCGCGTGGCACAGTTGCACGCTTTGGAAGCACAAACCCCGCATGTCGAATACCGCGAAGTCAGCGTAGAGACCTTGGCTGCTGAGCAGCCCGCTAGCTTCGATACTGTGACTTGCATGGAAATGCTAGAGCATGTGCCTGACCCGGACTCGGTGGTTCGTGCCTGTGCGCAATTGGTCAAGCCCGGTGGTTGGGTGTTCTTTTCGACCATCAACCGCAATGCCAAAGCTTTCATGCTGGCCATTGTGGGTGCGGAATATGTGCTTGGCATGTTGCCGCGCGGTACCCATGAATACGCCAAATTTATTCGCCCTAGCGAATTAGCATTGAGCTGCCGCTCGGCGCAGCTGGATATCTTGCATACGCGTGGACTGCAATACAACCCTGTCACCCGTCGTTACTGGCTCAATGCTGACACCAGCGTAAATTATCTTCTGGCTACTCGCCGCCCTTTGTGAATGAGCGCGTCGATGTTTGCTGATATCCGTGCAGTGCTGTTCGATTTAGACGGTACTTTGATTGATAGCGCCCCTGATTTGGGCGCTGCCGTTGACAAAATGCGCACCGACCGTGGCTTACCCTCGCTGCCGTTGTCCTGTTATCGTCCGTTGGCTGGCGCTGGAGCGCGTGGTATGTTGGGAGAGGCTTTTGGTATCGCGCCTGAACATCCTGATTTTCCCGTTTTGCGCGAAGAATTTTTTGCTAATTACGAAGCATGTATGACGCAGCAAACCTTGGTGTTTGATGGGGTGGCTGAGCTGATTCAAACTTTGGTGCAGCGTGATCTTGCTTGGGGCATTGTTACCAATAAGTCAGCTCGGTTTACGGATCCTTTGGTACGCAGCATTCCGTTATTTGCTAGCGCTGGTGCCATTGTTAGTGGCGACACTACGCCGCACGCCAAGCCCCATCCAGCGCCATTGCTGGAAGCTGTAGCGTGTTTGGGGTTGCTGGCAGCGCAATGCATCTATGTTGGCGACGATGAGCGCGACATTGTTGCGGGGCGTGCAGCTGGCATGGCGACTGTCGCTGCTACTTATGGCTACCTTGGGGCTGAAACAAATATTGCGCAATGGGGCGCACAGGCAGAAATTAAATCTCCGCTGGCCCTATTGCAATTGCTGCATATCGCCTAAGATAGCAGGCTTAGGGGCTGCCCTGGTTTCGACGTGGGTTCGGAATCGGCGTGGTGCATGTCGAGCTTGATTGGCGCTCGTAAATCTGCATTCAAAAAACTAACTGCAAACG
>JAGNUJ010000048.1 GCA_017987055.1 Giesbergeria sp. | reverse complement strand
TGCATAGTGGGTTTTAGTAGATTTTTTCGCTCAACACGCGCAGCAAGTACTGGCCGTAGCCATTTTTAGCCAGCGGCTGGGCCAGTTGCTGCAGTTGCGCGGCGTCAATCCAGCGCTGGCGCCAAGCGATTTCTTCGGGGCAGGCAATTTTTAAGCCTTGGCGGCGCTCCAGCGTAGCGATGAACTGGCCGGCGTCGAGCAGGCTGTCGTGCGTGCCGGTGTCCAGCCAAGCGTAGCCCCGGCCCATGATTTCGACGTGGAGCTGGCCTTGCTCCAGATACAGGCGGTTCAGGTCGGTGATTTCCAGCTCGCCGCGCGGCGACGGTTGCAGATTTTTAGCCAGCTCAACCACTTGCGCATCGTAAAAATACAGGCCGGTGACGGCGTAGTTACTCTTTGGCTGAGTGGGTTTTTCTTCCAGCGACAGCACTTTACCGGTGGCATCGAACTCGGCTACGCCGTAGCGCTCGGGGTCGTGCACGTGGTAGGCAAAGACTGTGGCGCCGCTGCGGCGTTGGTCGGCTTGGGCCAGCAGCTCGTGGATGTCGTGGCCGTGAAAAATGTTGTCCCCCAGCACCAGTGCGCTGGGGCTGCCGGCCAAAAATTCTTCGCCGATGACAAACGCCTGCGCCAGCCCGTCCGGGCTGGGCTGCACTGCATATTGCAGGCGGATGCCCCACTGGCTGCCGTCGCCCAACAGCTGCTCAAAACGCGGCGTGTCTTGCGGCGTGCTGATGATCAGAATGTCGCGGATACCGGCCAGCATCAACGTGCTGAGCGGGTAATAAATCATCGGCTTGTCGTACACCGGCAGCAGTTGTTTGCTGATGGCCAGCGTGGCTGGGTGCAAGCGGGTGCCGGAACCACCGGCGAGGATGATGCCTTTGCGGGCGCTCTGGGCAGAAAGGGGTGCGGTCATTGTTTACGGACGGTTCAGAGAATTTCAGCCACCATGCGCGCCACGCCTTGCTGCCACGGCGGCAGGCTCAGGCCAAAGGTGGTTTGCAGTTTGCGCGTATCGAGGCGCGAGTTGTACGGGCGCACGGCGGCCGTGGGGAAGTCGCTGGTCGGCACCGGCGCCACTTCAATCGCTTTTATTTTGATAGCTGGTTGCGCTTGCTGTGCTTGGGCTAGCACGTGTTTTGCATACAAATTCCAATTGGTCTCGCCACCCGCGGCCACGTGGTACAGGCCCGCATCTTGCGGACGTGCTTGCAGGTGGCGGATAGCGTGCGCCGTCACGTCGGCCAGCAGGTCAGCGCCGGTGGGTGCGCCCCATTGGTCGTCGATCACGGTCAGGCGTTCGCGCTCTTGCGCCAGACGCAGCATGGTCTTGGCAAAGTTGCCGCCGCGTGCGGCGTAGACCCAGCTGGTGCGCAAAATCAAATGCTGCGCGCCCGATTGCTCGATCAGCTGCTCGCCTTCCCACTTGGTGCGGCCATAGACGCTCAGCGGCGCGGGCGCATCGCTCTCAGTCCACGGGCGGCTGCCGCTGCCGTCAAAGACGTAATCGGTGCTGTAGTGCACCAGCAGCGCGCCGGTTTTAGCCGCTTCCTGCGCCAGCACGCCGGGCGTGGTGGCGTTGAGCAATTGCGCCAAGTCCGGCTCGCTCTCGGCCTTATCGACGCCGGTGTGGGCGGCGGCGTTGACGATGACCTGAGGGCGTAGCGCACGCACGGTGTCAGCGACTTTGTCTGGCTGGCTGAAGTCGCCACAGTGCTCGCTGCTGTCAAAGTCCAGCGCGGTGACTTGGCCCAGCAGCGCCAAGCTGCGCTGCAGCTCCCAGCCGACTTGGCCGTTTTTGCCTAACAACAAGATGTTCATGCCTTGGCTCCAGCATCCGCCTCGGCATATTGGGTCTGCACCCACTCGCGGTAGGCGCCGCTTTGCACGTTGGCTGCCCAGTCAGCGTTGTCCAAATACCACTGCACGGTTTTGCGGATGCCGGTGTCAAAGGTTTCCGCCGGCGTCCAGCCCAGCTCGCGCTCGATTTTGCGGGCGTCGATGGCGTAGCGCCGGTCGTGGCCGGGACGGTCTTTGACGTGGGTGATTTGCGCGGCGTAGCTTTGGCCATCGGCGCGGGGGCGCATTTCATCCAGCAGGCGGCAGACGGTGTGGACGATGTCGATGTTGGGTTTTTCGTTCCAGCCGCCAATGTTGTAGGTCTCGCCGAGGCGGCCAGCCTGTAACACGCGGCGGATGGCGCTGCAGTGGTCGCCCACATACAGCCAGTCGCGCACTTGCATACCGTCGCCATAAATCGGCAGCGGCTTGCCGGCCAAGGCGTTGACGATGATCAGCGGAATCAGCTTTTCGGGGAAGTGCAGCGGGCCGTAGTTGTTGCTGCAATTGGTGGTCAGCACCGGCAGGCCGTAGGTGTGGTGCCACGCGCGCACCAAGTGGTCGCTGGCGGCTTTGCTGGCCGAGTACGGGCTGTTGGGCTGGTACACATGCGCTTCGGTGAACGCCGGCGCATCGGCGTCTAACGTGCCATACACCTCGTCAGTGCTCACATGCAAAAACCGAAACGCTTCTTTTTTGATAGCTGGTAGCGCTTGCCAGTATTGCCTTACAGCCTCTAAAAGCCTAAAACTGCCCACCACGTTGGTCTGAATGAAGTCCTCGGGGCCGTGGATCGAGCGGTCAACGTGCGACTCGGCGGCAAAGTTGACGACGGCGCGCGGCTGGTGCTCGGCCAGCAGGCGCGCCACCAAGGCGCTATCGCCAATGTCGCCCTGCACAAAGATATGGCGTGCATCACCTTGGACGCTGGCCAAGTTGTGCAGGTTGCCGGCGTAGGTGAGTTTGTCGAGGTTAACAACGCCCTCGTCGCTGGTGCGCAGCCAGTCCAAAACAAAATTAGCGCCAATAAAGCCGGCGCCGCCAGTGACAAGGATCATGCGAGAGTCCGTAAAAGCTGCCTGCAGGCAAAGCGGACGATTATCCCATCTTGACCTGTGCGCGGCGTTTTCAAACGGCCTCTTGAAGACGCAAAAATGACGCAGCGCAGCATTTTTCTCCTCTAGAGTGCTCGGTTACATTAGCGGCAAAAACGCCGCATGGCTGTAGCCAAACAGCCGTGATACAGCCACTGCATTCGTTGGATATGGAATTGGAAAAATCGCCCATCCCCTCTACTCCTCAGGAGACTTTCATGGCGCAATGGACTCCATTTCCGCACTTTGGCAGCTACCACTTTGATATGGCTAGCCTAAAAACACACTGGGTGCGCCTGCACATGGGCGATGCTGAGCCAGTGCCGACGCAAGCGGCTGTATTACAGGCTTGGGTGCTGCTGCACAACGGCGATTTTCAGGCGGCGGCGCAGGCAGGTTGGCAAGCGGGCAATGCTGGCGTAACCGTGGCGGCTAAGGCTACGGCGATATATGCCAGTTATTTAGAAAAAAAAGAAAAAACCCGTTTAGATTTATTTTTGCAGGTGGCCGATCGTGCCCAAGCGCTTGCCTACGCCGAACCCAACAACGCCAACGCTTGGTATTGGCATGGCTACGCGCTGAATCGCTACAGCCAGAGCATCAGCGTCGCCAAGGCGCTGGCGCAGGGGCTGGGCAATAAAATCAAAGAGTCATTGGAGAGGGCGATTGCACTGGTACCGCAACACGCCGATGCACGCATCACGCTGGGGGCTTTCCATGCCGAAGTCATCGACAAAGTCGGTGCGCTGATTGGTGGCATGACCTATGGTGCCAAGAAGGACAAGAGCCTGAAACTGTTTCAAGAAGCGCTACAGCTGCACCCCGGCTCAGCAATGGGGCGAGTGGAATATGCCAATGCACTGGTGATTTTGGAGGGCGAAGCCAAAATCAAAGAGGCCAATGCGCTGTACGAGCAAGCCGCCGCCAGCGAGGCGATGGACGCGCTAGAGCGTTTGGGTGTGGATTTGGCGCGCACTGAGCTACATCACTAACGCGCGCTCAAAGTGCTGCGGCAAGCTAAGGCGTAAAACTAAAGCGCAAAGCGCCGCGCAGCAATCTCGATCAAACCGTCAAAAATCAGGTTATCAATGAGCTCAAACGAGCGCCCCATGCTGGGTGCCATCTTCCAGCCGGCTCCACCAGTCATCATGCATACTGGCTCGACACCGCAGTGCTGCGTCAAGTGTTGGACCATGCGCTCGACAGCGCCGGCAATGGCATAGGTGCCGCCACTGGTCAGCGCGTCGCTGGTGTTGGTGGGGAATAGGCACACTTCACCGGTAGGCACGTGCAGCCCTGCGGTGCCTGACTCCAGTGCGCGCAGCATGATGCCGTGACCCGGCAAAATCAGGCCGCCTAAAAAAGTGCCCTCGGTATCAATAGCTTCTACCGTCACTGCGGTGCCGACCATAACGATGATTAGCGGGCGCGCCTGACCGCGCGCTAAGAGGTGGTGGCGCGCACCAATCATGGCTACCCAGCGATCACAGCCTAAGCGCGAGGGGTGGTCGTAGCCATTGCGCAGGCCAGCCTCTTTGGCCGAGGCGACGACCCAGTTGGCTGAAACGTCCCACAGCTCCATTTGTTCTTCGACGCGCCGCTTGACGGCGTCACCCGCCACCACACAGCCCAACATGCGTGTAGGCGCTGGTAGGCAAGCCCAAGCGCCCTCGGCTAAACGGTCGATATGGTCTAAAAACTCTGCCCCCTGCGCAAGCAGGGCAGCTCCCGGTTGAGGTGCTTCATACAACGCCCACTTGAGACGGGTGTTGCCGACGTCGATGGCCAAAAATGTCATGCGGCGAATTATCCTAAGTTTTTAAAGAAAGCTCACTTTGGGCAACAACTTGTTCGTTGGCAGCGCTGCTTAAGCGGCTTTTATGAATTTAGCGGACAAAGGTTGGCAGCATTTGGCGCTACAGTTGGTTTTTATTTGTCAACTACACCACAGGAGAACGACATGGGTTTGTTCAGTTTCATCAGAGATGCGGGCGAAAAATTGTTTGGCGGCAAAGAAGCGCAAGCGGCTCCAGTAGCAGCACCGGCACCCACCCCGGCCGAACTCAACGCCAAGGCCGCCAAGGCCATCGAGACCTACATCACCGCACAAAACCTCGGCGCTAGCGCGTTGCAAGTGACTTATGACGGCGCGCAAGGCAAAGTCACTGTCAACGGTGAAGCACCCACGCAAGCGGCCAAAGAGAAAATAACCCTGTGCTGCGGCAACGTCGCTAGCGTGACCAGCGTTGAGAACTTGATGAGTGTTACCCATCCCGAGCCAGAAGCGCAATTTCACGACGTAGTGCGCGGTGATACGCTGTCGGCGATTGCCAAAAAATACTATGGCGATGCCGGCAAGTATCCAAAGATTTTTGAAGCCAACAAGCCGATGTTGAGCCACCCCGACAAAATCTATCCCGGCCAGAAGCTGCGCATTCCAGCGCTGTAAAAATCGGTCGATTTTTGCCAAAAAAAACGGACTTTTAAGTCCGTTTTTTTATTGCCTTTAAACGATCAGCCTTGGCGCCACGGCAGGCCACTCCAACGCCAGCCGTTCAACTGCCCGCGCTGGGCTTGGTTATTCAAAGCACCTTCAAAACCGTCCAAAATGTTGTAGGCCTCTATCCCCAACTCAGTGGCGCGGCGCGCGGCGGCAACTGAGCGCACACCGCTGCGGCACAGTAGCACCACTTTGCTGCCTTGTGGCACAGCGGCACGCAGCTGCTCATCAAACGTCTCGTTCATTGCCATGCCTGGCCACTGCTTCCACGCTACCGCTACGGCACCGGGCACGGCACCTACCCATTCGCGCTCAGCATCGGTGCGCACATCTACCAGCACCGCTTCGCCGTTTTGTACCCACTGCCATGCCAGCTGCGCAGCGACATCGCCGGTATAGCCTTCGGCAGGGCAGGGGCCTTTCTCGGCTGGGCAGACGACGCTGGCCGCGTCGTGGCGCATACCCGACGAGCGGTTGGCCAACACCGAGGCATCTAAGTCGTGCGGCGCTGGCAAGTCTAGGCCTTCCATGAGCGCGACAAACTCAGCCTGCGTGCGCCCGGCAATGCGCGCATTGGTGGCTTTTTCGGCACCAATGGTCGAGTGGCTGCGACCGTGGTAGTCGTGCGCTGGCCAGACCATGGTGTCGTCCGGCAGGGCAAACAACACCTGGGTGATGCTGTCATACAGCGCTACAGCACTGCCCGACTGAAAGTCGGTGCGGCCACAGCCATCAATCAGCAAGGTGTCGCCGGTAAAGACATGGTTGCGCCACAGATACGACATGCTGCCAGCGGTATGCCCCGGTGTGGCCAAGGCCTGCAGCTGCTCGCCACCAAAGCGCAGTACGGCACCATGCACCAGTTGCTCCGTAGCGGTTCCGACACCGCAATCGGCGGGCGCGGCGGTGCGGGCACCGGTGTGCTCGGCCAGCACCGCTGCGCTGGTGATGTGGTCTGCATGGACATGGGTTTCCACAATCCAGCGCAGCGTCAGGCCGTGCGCGTGCAGCACCGCTAAATCGCGCTCCCACTGGGCATTGACTGGGTCAATAATCAGTGCGTCGCGCGTGTGGTTATCTACCAGCAAGTAGGTGTAGGTGCTGGTCGCAGTGTCAAAGAGTTGTAAAGGAATCATGGCGCGTTATGTCTCCAAAGGTTGGACTGAAACAGTAGAACAGAGCCTGTCTAAGGCTATTACAGCGCGCTCAGGTGGCGCAGTTTGATAAACGCCATTGCTGCCATCACCGCGTCATTCATCGCGTCGTGCGCGTCGCGCAAGGGCAATTGCAAATCGGCCATGAGCGTGGCAAAGCGCAAATCAATGTCCGCATTGCCCTGTTGGTGCGAGGGCGGTAGGTGCTTGAATTTGTAGTCGTAATACAGCGCCGACACTTCAATCTTCGGCTGGGGCAAGCCCATGCCTATCAGCGGCGTAATGGCGCGGTTGAGCATGGCGACATCAAACTCCAAGTAATAACCGACCAGTGGCCGACTGCCAATGAAGTGCAGCAACTGCTGCATCGCCTCAGCCAGCGGCAGGCCGTTGGCGACATCTTGCTCGCGCAAGCGGTGGATGCGCACGCTTTGGCCGGGCACGCCTTTGTCGGGGCGCACCAGCAGCTCCAACCGCTCGCTGGTCATGATGCGGTCGCCGACGATGCGCACGGCACCGACGGAGATGATTTCATCGCTGCGCCGGTTTAAACCGGTGGTTTCGCAGTCCAGCGACACCCATTCGTTGGGCGGCGGTGGCTCCAATACAAAAGCATAGGCTGGGTCGCTCAAATGGTGTTGTTGCCAGGCACGTTTGGCTTGTGCCAGCCAGTGGCGCGGGCCACTGGCACGCGCGAAAGAAGAAGTCGCGTCCGCCATATTCAGACCAAATCCAAGCGCAGGCGCATGTGCAGCAGGGCTTTAAAGCGTTTAACTACCGAGAGCGCATCTTTGAGCAAATCGCGCTCCAAGCTGGTCAAGCGCTCGGGGATGACGTTGCCGGTGACCGGGCGACCGGTGTCGATTTCTGCCAGCCCAGCCGTCAGGCGCAGCCCCATCAAAAAGTGCAGGCTCTCCATCAATTCTTGGGCCAGCCCCGCATCCACTACGCCATCGGTCACCAGCGCGGCAATACGATCAGCAGTGCTGGTGGCACTGACACGCCGCGCCAGCGCCAAGCTGCGCACGCCGTGGACGATGGGGAAGATGCCGGCTTTTTTCAGGCTGACGCGGCGCATTTCTTCGCTGGTGCCCAGCAGCCGGCTCCACCAACTGGCATCAGTGTCAAACTGCTCAATCGCCGAGGCAAAACGCGCAATGACCGCATCGTTGTCGGTGGCAAACACCATCAGCGCGCTGCGCACTGTGTCCAGCAACGCAGCATCGCCGGCGACGGCGTGGGCATCCAAAAAAATGGCCAAATTCATCAAACCATCGGCATCAGGCATCAGCAGCCACTGGCGCACACGCTGGCCAAACTCGGTCACTGTGCCGCGCCACAGCGGGTTGTTTAGCATGATCTTGCCGGGGCATTGGGGGTAGCCAAAGCTGGTCAACACATCTGAAAAGCGCTGGCAAATATTCTGCAAATCGGCTGGCGGCGCATAACTGTCGCGCAGCAGCAGGCCGTTGTCTTGGTCGGTTTTGAGCAGCTGCTCGCCGCGCCCTTCGCTGCCCATGACAAACAGGCAGCTGTTGGCCAACAACTCGGGCGGCGCCACCATCGCCCAAGCGCGCTCAAACAAGCGGGCGTTGAGCTGCTGCACCAGCGTCGCCATCAGGCCCATGCGCGTGCCGCCCCGGTGCAGCGCAGCAATCAAACGGGTGATTTGCGCAGCAGCTTGCGCCAAGTCCTCGACATTGCGCGCCTGCTCAATCTGCACCGTGATGAGGTGCGAGTGGTTAGCCAAAAAGCTGAACAAGTCCAGCGCTTCCAGAATGCCCAGTACTTTGTCACCATCGACCACCACCAAACGGTGGACACGCTCGCGCAGCAGCAGCGCCATCGCATCGCCTAACTGGTCGGCGGCGCGCACGGTGACCACGGGGCTACTGGTCAGCTCACCGACGGGCAGCTGGTTGAGCGGGCGGCTATCCAAAATGGCGCGCTGCAGCGTAGTGTTGGTAAAGATACCCAGCTGGCCATCGGGCATTCCAGTGACTAGCACGCTGGTGGTGCGCCGCTCTTGGAACACACGCACCACCGAGACAATGTCCGTGCTGGCATCGACCATATGCGCTGGGCGCAAATAGGCCTCGTCCACCCGCGCCAGCGTCAGTGACTGGCGCTCGTGGCGGTCGCTGCGCTGCGCCAGCGCGCTGAGTTTGTTGCCCAAGTCAGAAAACAGCAGCGCGCCAAAGGTGGCGTTGCGCGCAATCAGCTCGTTGACTGCCTCGCGCGCCAGCTGGTAGGCCACCACTTCTTCCACCGCCACAAAGCGGCTGCTGACGCGCCCAGCCACCAAGCCCCGGCCATCAAACGTGTCGTCTGGGCCATAAGTGGCCAGCACCTCATCGCCCTCGGTTTGCGTGACGTAGCCTTTGATGAGCACAAACAGGTGTGTTGGCACCGTGCCCACGTCCAGCACCACCGCGCCCTCGGGGAAGTAGGCGACATCGACGCTATCGCGCACCAGGCGCTGCTCGTCGGGGCTTAGACAGTCGAAGGGCGAGGCGGCAAAATTAAAAGCACTGGGCATGGCGAACTCACGGGTGCGGCGGCATCAGCCGGATGAAATAACAAGGGCGACCAACGCCGCTTTGCATCCTATTCAACCCGGCAGTCCTTGCACCACGCTTGCAGCAGCGGCGGCTTCGGTGGCAAACCAAGGATCGCCTTGCAGATAAGCGCGCAGCATCGGCAGGCTGTCCAAACCCCAAAACAGCTGGTCGTCCACGCCAAACGCCGGTACGCCAAACACGCCGCGCGCGGCAGCGGTGTCGGTGTTGGCGCGCAGCAGGGCTTTGACGCGGTTGCTGTCGGTCTCGGGCTTGGTCTGCAAAGCCAGCTCTTGCGCCAGTTGCTGCAGCCGCGCTGCGTCGAGCGCATCGTGGCCGCCAACCCAGACATGGCGCAACAGCGCCTCGGCGACAAAGCGGTTGATGCTGCCATCGCTGCTGCAAGCCAGCGCTTGGCGCAGCAGCACCAAGGGGTTGAACGGGTGCTGCGTTGGCATTTGCAGCGGCACGCCGAGCTGGTGGCCCAGCCACAGCACATGGCGATAAGTCCAATCGCGCTTGGGCGCAATCCCCGCCGGCCCCGGGTTGCTGTGCTGCTGCAGCAGCGCGCCCAGCAGCACCGGGCGGTATTCGACGCTGTAGCTCAGTCCCTCCAGCTCCTCGGGCAGGCGCTCAAATGCCAGCCACGCGTAGGGCGAGACAAAGTCCAAATAGAACGTGATGTTTTTCATGGCTCTCTTGCCTCTGGGTTGGCCAGCGCCGGTTCGGGCGGAAACGCCATGCCGGCGCGCTCGGCCAGTTGCGCCCAAATCGCTAGGCGCTGCGCCGCGTCTGCTGCCGCCCAAGCGCGAATCTCGGGGATGGAGCGAAAGCACCCTTGGCAGTAACTGCGCTCTTCGTTCATCTTGCAGACCGAAATGCACGGCGAGGGCACATCTTCGTCCGAATTTTGGTCAAAATAGCCCGCAGCGCCCAGTAGGCTTGCGCGAGCAGCTATCGGTTTAATAGTGTTCATGGCTCTATTTTGGCCTTGACTCAGCCAACGCGCTGGTTCAGAACCGCCATAGCCACACGCGAATGGGGCTTGCGACCGAGAAAATCGCTGATGTAAACGCCGGCGTCAATCAATTTATCGAGATCAATGCCGGTCTCAATGCCCATGCCGTGCAGCATGAACACCAAGTCTTCGGTCGATACGTTGCCGGTAGCGCCCTTGGCATACGGGCAGCCGCCTAGGCCCGCCACCGACGACTGGAAATTCCACACGCCCATCTGCAGCGCCGCCAGCGTATTGGCCAGCGCTTGGCCGTAGGTGTCGTGAAAGTGGCCGGAGATGGCGTCGATGCTGTAGTGCTGCAGCGTGGCCTCGATGGCCGCTTGCACCTTGCGCGGTGTGCCCACGCCAATGGTGTCGGCCACATCCACCCGCTGCACGCCAATGCCTTTGAGCAGGCCGGCCAGATAAGCGACGCGCTCGGGGGCAATCTCGCCCTCATACGGGCAGCCGACCGTGCAGCTCATGGCGGCGCGCACGGCAATGCCAGCGGCCAGCGCAGCTTCAACCACCGGGGCAAAGCGCTCAATGCTCTCGGCAATGCTGCAGTTGATGTTTTTTTGGCTGAAGGCTTCGCTGGCAGCGCCAAACACGACGATTTCGTCGGGCTTATCTTGCAGCGCGGCGGCAAAACCTTGCAGATTGGGCGTCAGCACCGAATAACGCACGCCATCGCGGCGCGTGATGCCTTGCATGACGGCGTGGTTGTCGGCCATTTGCGGCACCCACTTGGGGCTTACGTAGCTGGTGACTTCAATCTCTTGCAGGCCGGCGCTCTGCAGGCGCTGCACCAAACCGATTTTGGTGCCGGACGGCACCGGCGTTTTTTCATTTTGCAGACCATCGCGCGGGCCGACGTCAATGA
>JAGNUJ010000159.1 GCA_017987055.1 Giesbergeria sp. | reverse complement strand
TACCGCCGCACCGGTGGTGATGGTGATGATGGCGGTCGAGCGCATTGGTGCCAGCGCGGCGGCGCAGGCCGGCATGGTCGGGCCGCTTTCGACCATCTTGATGGGCGTGTGGCTGCTGGGCGAGCCGCTGACACTGTGGGTGGTGGCAGGCACGGCTTTGGTCATGTTGGGGATTTTTGTGTTTACCCGCAGTCGCTGCGCTTGAGGTTTTTTTTGATAGCTGCTAGCGCACGTATTTAAAGGGCTAGAGGCTGTTTTGATACATATTTTTAGCACGGGCCACGGTGCCTGTGCGGGATAACTGCATTGGCCGGGTGTTTTTTTGCCTATATTGTCTCAATTCGTTTGGCCAGACCTCCAAAGCTAGCGTGCCAACCTGTTGGTTTGTTGTCGGATGCCTCTTTTTGAACACCATGCTGCTTGTGCAAATTTTCTTTCGCTACGGGTGTTTTTTGGCCGTGCTGGCGTGGGCTGTGCTGGTGTCGCCAACGCAGGCCGCGCCGGTGGCTGCGCCCGTCAAATTGCGCATCGTCGGCGGCTTGGCCAGCGTCAACCAGTTCATTGGGATGGAGGAGCCGTTTTGGACGCAAGAGTTGGCGCGCTTGAGCCAAGGGCGCTTTAGCGCCGAGATTGTCGCCTTTGACCGCGCCGGCATTCCGGGAATGCAAATGCTGCAACTGCTGCAGTTGGGCGTGGTGCCGTTTGGCACCATGTTGGTCAGCCACGTAGCAGCCCAATATCCGCAATATGCCGCCCCCGACTTGGCCGGACTCAATCCCGACATTGTCAGCCTGCGCACCAGTTTGGGTGCGTTTCGTCCCTACCTTGAAAAATCACTGCGCCAGCAGCATGGCATTGAGCTGCTGGCGATATATATCTATCCGGCGCAGGTGCTGTTTTGCAAAAAACCCATGGGCGCTTTGGCCGATGTGGTGGGGCGGCGCATCCGCGTCTCGTCGAGTTCGCAGGGCGACTTTGTGGTGGCGCTGGGTGCCGTGCCGGTGCGCACCGCGTTTGCCAAAATCATGGAGGCGCTGGCATCGGACGCTTTGGATTGCGCCATCACTGGCGCTTCCTCCGGTAACACCTTGGGTTTGCACGCAGCGACCAGCCATCTGCATTCCATGCCTGTGACTTGGGGAATGGCGATGTTTGGCGCCAACAGTGCCGCGTGGAATGCGCTGCCGGTCGAGTTGAAAGCGCTGCTGCGCACCGAGCTGCCCCGGTTAGAAGCGCGCATCTGGCGCGATGCCGAGCAAGAGACGGTACGCGGCATTGACTGCAGCCGAGGCGTGTCCACTTGCGCCACCGCCATGCCCGTGCGCGGGCGCATGGTAGTGGTACCGATGTCGCTGCCCGATGAGCGCTTGCGCGATGAGATTTTTCGCACCACGGTGCTGCCGCGCTGGCTGCAGCGCTGCGGTGCTGACTGCACGGCGCTGTGGCGTGACACGATTGGCGCGGCGCGTGGCATTGCGCTGCCGGCGGCACCATGAAAACTGCAGTTCCTTGGCGCGTACGAGCGACGATATGGACTTTGACCGGCCTGTTTTTGCTGGCGCTGGTTGGCGGCATGGGACTGTTGATTTGGAGCATGCGCAACAACGCGTTGGAGGTGGGGCAGGCGCAAATCAACCGCTTTATTGCCGGGGCCGAAGCGGGGCTAAATCGGACGTTTTTGTCAGTGGATGTGTTGCTGGCCAGCATCGAGGATTTGCTGGCTTTGTCGCGCACCGTGGCCAAAGATATTGAAGCGTCCGAGGCCAGCGCATTGCTGCGCACCACCATGCGGCAAAACCTGATCGTGCGTTCGGTGGCGCTGCTGGATGTGCGCGGCCAAGTGTTGGCTTCGTCCAGCCACGCAGGTGCCCGCTTGCCACTGCGCTTGCCGGATGGCTTTGTGGCGCAGGTGCTGGCACCTGCGGTGTCGACGCTAGAGGTCAGTCCGCTGGCGCTGAGCTTTGTGAGCACCGAGCAGGTGCTGTACTTTGGGCGTTATTTTCGCCTCGCCGATGGCGAGCAGCTGCTGGCGGTGGCCGAGGTGCCAAGCAGTGCGCTGGTGTCGGTGCTGATGCAGGGCGTGGACATTGCCGGGCTGCAGGTGCTGCTAGAGCGTGACAACGGCTCGGTGTTGTTGCGTGTGCCCGATGGTGCCGAGCCGCTGGGCGTGCGCCCGGCCTTGGTGTTGCCCGCGCTGCAAGCGACGCAGCCGCTGTTTCAGCCGCAATTGACGCTGCTGGCCAGCATGCCGCTGGCCAGCGCCTTAGTGCAGTGGCAGGATGAGCGCCGCGCTTTGCTACTGGCCATGTTGGCGCTGGGGTTGATGGTGCTGGGCGCGGGGTATTTAGCGCAGTCGCACTTGCAGCGGATGATGGTGGCGCGTTGGGCGATTGCGCAATCCAAAACCACGCTAGACCAAGCACTCGAATCGATGGTCAGTGGCTTTGTGCTGCTCGATGCCCAGCACCGCGTGCTGCAGTGGAATCGGCGCTTTGAAGAGATTTTTCCGTGGCTGGCACCGTTGATTGGGCGGCGGGTGCCCTTTGAGCGCATTCTGGAAGCTGCCGCCTTGCACCATCTGCCCGAAGGCAATGCCGTTGACCAGCAACACTGGCTGCGCCGGCGCTTAGAGCACCAACGCAAGCTGCAAGGCCAGCACGAGCAGATGCTGCCCAACGGCCGCTGGGTGCAAATCACCGAGCGCCTGACACCCGAGGGTGGCATGGTGATTACTTATCACGACGTTACCGACTTGCATCGCGCTAGCGCTGAGATCGAAGTTTTGGCGTTCTACGACCCGTTGACCAGCTTGCCCAATCGGCGCTTGTTGCTCGATCGTTTGAGTCAAACGGTGGCTGCTGCGGTGCGCTCGGGCAGTTGGGGAGCGGTGCTGTTTTTGGATTTAGACCACTTCAAGACGCTCAACGACACCCAAGGCCATGAGGTGGGCGATCAGTTGTTGCTGCAAGTGGCGCAGCGTTTGCAGGGCTGTGTACGCCAATCCGATACGGTAGCGCGTCTAGGCGGCGATGAATTTGTCGTTCTTTTGACCGATCTGTCCCACGACAGCCAAGAGGCGGCAGCGCAGGCGCGGCGCATGGGTGAAAAGCTGTTATTTAGCTTGAACCAGCCCTACACCTTGGGCGCGCATCTCCACCACGGCTCGTCCAGCATTGGTGCAACCTTGTTTGGCCATGTCCACCAGTCAGCTGCAGAGTTGCTCAAGCAGGCTGACATTGCGATGTACCAAGTCAAGGGGCAAAGCGGCAACGGCCTGTGCTTTTTTGATCCGCAGATGCAAACATTGATTACCCAGCGTGCGCAGTTAGAAGCTGACTTGCAGCTGGCGCTGGGTTTGAATCAATTGGCACTGCACTACCAGCCGCAGTTTGCCCGCGACGGCCACATCGTTGGTGCCGAGGCGCTGCTGCGCTGGCAGCACCCTGGGCGCGGCATGGTCTCGCCGGCTGAATTCATTCCGGTGGCCGAAGAAAGCGGCCTGATTGTGTCGATTGGCCAGTGGGTGCTGCGTACCGCCTGCCAGCAATTAGTGGCGTGGCAGGCTAATGCTCAGCGCGCTCACCTACAGCTGGCAGTGAACGTTAGCGCGTGCCAGTTTCGCCAGCGTGATTTTGTCCAGCAGGTAGTTGAGGTGATGCAAGATGCCGGCATCCGCCCGCACCTGCTCAAGCTGGAGTTAACCGAGTCGCTGG
>JAGNUJ010000158.1 GCA_017987055.1 Giesbergeria sp. | reverse complement strand
CGCTGCTGGCCCCGGGCGAGCTGGCCGCACTGCAGCAAAAAGTGCTGGAAGTCCACGCCGCCGATCCGCTGCTGAACTACATCCAAGACCTGATTGCCGCCACGCGCTCGGGCCAGTGGTTTGTGCAGGGTCTGTCGCCGCGCGCGGCGATTGCGCTGGTGCGCGCCGCCAAGGCGCAGGCTTTGATCAGCGGGCGCGATTACGTCGCGCCCGACGACGTGCAGGCCATCTTGGCGCAGACGATTGCCCACCGCTTGGTGCCCGTCGGCAGTGCCGGGCGCGGCGCGGTGGCGCAAGTGCAAGCAATGGTTGACGCGGTTGCACTGCCTTGAAAATTTTGCCCAGCTTGAACCTTCGCCGCCGCATCACCGACTGGTGGCAATCGCGCCTGCCGCGCCTTGACAGCCTGCCACTGACCCAGCGCAACGTCTACATCCTGCCCACCGGTGCCGGCTGGATGCTGGCGCTGACGCTGCTGATTTTGCTGATTGCGTCGATCAACTTTCAGCTCAACTTGGGCTATTTGCTGACGTTTTTGCTCGCTGGCAGCGCCGTCGTCGCCATGCACATCAGCCACGCCACCTTGAGCGGCCTGCATTTGCACCTGAAGCCGCCCGAGCCGCAATTTCTCGGCCACAGCAACCTGCTTGAAGTGCAACTGACCAGCCAGCGACACAGCCCGCGCTTTGGCATTGGCGTCGCCGTCCACGGCAGCGGCCAGTGGGCGTTTATCGACGTACCAGCGCAGGGCAGCGCCAGCGTGCAAGTGGCGTTTATGGCACCGCGCCGGGGTCTGCACCCAGTGCCGCTGCTCACGGTGGAGACGCGCTTTCCGCTGGGGACGTTTCGGGTCTGGGCGCTGTGGCGAGCGGCGGCACAGGTGCTGATTTATCCCGCACCTGAAACTGGCGCACCCCCCTTGCCGCTGGGCGAACCCAGCGCCAGCGCCAGCGCTGTCAGCAGCGCCAGCCAAGGCAGCGGCGACTTTGACGGCGTGCGCGCCTACCGCCGCGGCGACCCTTTGAAGTTAGTCGTCTGGAAAAAAGCCGCCCAAGCCTTTGCCCGGGGCAGCGACAACTTGGTCAGCCGCGATGCCGAGCATTTGCAGCGCAGCCAGCTGTGGCTCGCGCCCGAGCACACCGGCCTGCAAGAGCCCGAAGCGCGCCTATCGCGCCTGACCGCGTGGGTGCTCGAGGCCGAGCGCCTCGGGCTCGATTACGGCCTGCGCTTAGGCAGCCAAGAAATAGCGCCAAACAACGGCGTCGCCCATCGCCAGCGCTGCTTGCAAGCACTGGCGCAGGCTTAAATACACGCTTAAATACGCATCAAATCAGCCTCTAGCCCTTTATATACATGCGCTAGTAGCTATTTATTTGATAGTAAAACGATTCAATCTTTATCCATGCGCCTTCCCCAAACGCTCACTGCCCTGCCCCGCGAGACCCGCGATACGCTGTTTTTGCTGCTGGTCATTGCGTGGGTGATAGCGCCGCACGCCGCCCATCTGCCGCTGTGGGCCAGCGCTTTTGCCGCCGGCTTGCTGCTGTGGCGCGGCGCGCTAGCGTGGCGCGGGCGGCCACTGCCGCGCGCGTGGGTGGCGATGGCGATGCTGGCGCTGGCCGTCGCCGCCACGTGGGCGACGCACCGCACCATCATTGGGCGCGACCCGGGCGTGACGTTGATTGTGTTGCTGCTGTCGCTCAAAACGCTGGAAATGCGCGCCAAGCGCGATGCGATGGTGATTTTCTTTCTGGGCTTTTTCGCGCTGCTGAGTAATTTTTTCTTCTCGCAATCGCTGGCGGTAGCAGCAGCGATGCTGGTCGGCTTGCTGGGGCTGCTGACGGCGCTGGTCAACGCGCACATGCCGGTAGGTCGCCCGCCGCTGGCGCAGTCGCTGCGCACGGCGGCGCGCATGGCGCTGCTGGGTGCGCCGATCATGTTGGCGCTGTTTGTGCTGTTTCCGCGCATGGCGCCGCTGTGGGGCATGCCGGGGGACAACACCTCGGGGCGCAGCGGGCTATCGGGCAGCATGGAGGTGGGCAACATTGCCGAACTGGCACTGGACGATAGCGTCGCCATGCGGGTGCTGTTTGACACCCCCGGCAACGCGGCACCGCCGCAGTCGCAGCTGTACTTTCGCGGCCCGGTGTTGGCGCAGTTTGACGGGCGCAATTGGCGCGCCGCCGCCATCGACCACGGCCCGACCTTGGCCAACGACGCGCGCGCCCCGGCCCACCTGCAAGTGCAGGGCGAGCCGCTGCGCTACGCCGTGACGCTCGAAGCGCACCAGCGCCCGTGGCTGCTGCTGCTGGATGCCGCGCCCGAGCGTCCCGAAATCAGCGCTGCCGGCAACGTCTTTATGACCAACGACCTGCAATGGCTCAGCACCCGCCCGATTACGCAAGTGACGCGCTACCGCGCCGCCAGCTACCCGCAGTTTCGCCACGGCCCGCTGGCGCAGGTGGAAAACCTCAAAGGGGCTGACCCGCTGCTGGCGCAGATGCGCCTGCCGCGTGACCTCAACCCGCGCACCATCGCGCTGGCCGAGCAACTGCTGGCCGACCCAGCCGTTATCGCCGGCGGCACGCCCGCGCTGGTCGATGCGGCGCTAAAAATGCTGCGCACCGGTGGCTACGAGTACACGCTGTCGCCCGAAATTTATGGCCCGCACACGGCGGACGATTTTTGGTTTACCCATAAAGCTGGTTTCTGTGAACACATCGCTTCGGCGTTTGCGGTGTTGATGCGCGCCGCTGGCGTGCCCGCGCGCATCGTCACCGGCTACCAAGGCGGCGAGCGCAACGAGGTCGATGGCTATTGGATGGTGCGCCAAAGCGACGCCCATGCGTGGACCGAGGTGTGGATGAGCGGGCGCGGCTGGGTGCGGGTGGATCCAACCGGCGCAGTTTCGCCGGGGCGCATCGGCCAGTTTCAGCGGCTGCTGGCGCCGCGCAGCATGTTGGGCAACGCCTTTGGTGCCGTCATCAGCCCCAGCATGGCGCAGCAACTGCGCGCGGTGTGGGAAGCGGCCAACAACCGCTGGAACCAGTGGGTGCTCAATTACACGCAAACGCGCCAGCTCGATTTGCTCAAGTCGCTGGGCTTTGAGTCGCCTAGCTGGCAAGACTTGGCGCGTCTTTTGGGGGGGTTGATTGGTGCAGTGGCGCTGGTCGGTGCCATCTGGGCGCTATGGGAGCGACGCCAGCACGATCCGTGGCTGCGCCTACTGACGCACACCCGCCAGCGCTTGGCGCACGCAGGCCTTGAGCTGCCAGCCAGCACGCCGCCGCGCAGCATGGCGCGGCTGGCACAAGCGCACTTTGGCACCAGCGCCCAGCCGCTGGCGCAGTGGCTGCTGCAGCTGGAGCAGCTGCGCTACGCCCCCAGCTCACCGAGCCGGGCGCAACTGCAAGCGCTAGAACGCCAAGCGCGCCAGATGCCGTGGCCAATGGCCCCGACCACTGAAACCAAAAACGCAACGGCGAAAATGCCCACATGACTTTGACACCGCCCTTTTTTCGACGCACCTTTTTCGCTATTTTTTGTATAGCTATTACCGCAGTATCTACGGGCGCTGCAGCCCAAAATCACCCCAAAAACACCCCGACAAAAAAGGCCGCCACGCCTATCAGCACCCAAGCGCCGGCCCTGCGCACCAAAGCGGTGCAAGGCAGCACACCGTACGCCGAGCGCGTGGACGCCATGCAATTTGCCGACGACTTGGCGTGGCGCACTGGCTTGGATGCTGACTGGGTGATGGCCACCATCGGCCAAGCGCGCTTTTT
>JAGNUJ010000047.1 GCA_017987055.1 Giesbergeria sp. | reverse complement strand
CGCTGAATGGCTGCGGTCGCTTCCATCAGGTTGCCGCTGTGCATCAGCTCGGTGGCTTCCCCCAGCATGTCGGCGAAATGAGTGTTCCAGTCCATGGCAATTCCTTGGTGGGTTGGGAGCGTGAAAAAGTGGTTTGGGTGCTTGAGGGCGTTCATCCGATGCGCCCGGCCAAGGCGGCCTTGACGGCGGCGCTGGCCTGAAAAGCGCCCAACACGGTGACGCTGGCAATCGTCGCCTGCGCCAGCGCCGCCGGGACGTCCTCGTCAATGCTGGCCAGCCCGAGGACGCGGATGTCCAGCGTCTCGCCCGCCGCTTGGATGGCTTCCAAATCGGCGCGGCTAAAGCGCTGCAAGCCCAGCACCAGCATCTTGCGCGCCACCACTTGGCGCACGGCCTCCGATTGGAGGGCCAGCTGGTTGCGAATGGCGGTGCGGATGAAGTCGGTGCGGTTGGCATAAAAGCCCTCCGCCACCAGCAAATCAACGTGCCCCAAGTCCACATAGCCCAGATTAATGGTGACTTTTTCAGACTCCGGCACTTTGCTGCGGGCAGGAACTAGTGGGTGTATGTTGTTCATAAAATAATCCTTTTGGCATCCAATTAGAATCCATATGGATGCCGTGTGGATGGTTTCAAGCTTTGACAGGCAAAAAAAAGCCCAAATACTTTTGGGCTGGTGCAGGTGCTTGGGCGCTAGCGCACCTTCAGCGTTAGTGCTTCTGTGGGTGTTCCAAAAAGAAGCGCAGCATTTCTTGGGTGGCGCTGACGCCTTTGGGGTCGGTTTGGCCAACCTTGGCGCTGCCGCCAGACCATGCGTGGCCGCCGTTGTGCAGCAGCCAGTGTTCGACCAGTACCTTGTCGCTGTCGCTGCCGCGGTAGAGGTGGCGCGTAAAGCGCTGGCCGGCGTTGGACTGGCCTTGCTGCGTTTCGTGCAAGGCGGCATTTTTGTCGCCCAGCGCAGTTTGCAGCGCGGCTTGGACCAATTGCGCGCCGTTTTTGGGGTGTACGGTGCTGTCGTTTTCGCCGTGAAAGACGATCAGCGCTGGCTGCGCCGCGCCGCTGTTGTGCGTCGGTGGCGTCTCGCTGGTGCCGACTTTAGCGCCGTTGTTCATCGCCGAGAGCGCGGCCATCACATTGTCGGCCGCGCCGGCGCGCAGACCCGAATGCACGCCCACGGCGGCAAACAACTCGGGGTATTCGCGCGCCAGCAGCGCCGCCATTGCGCCGCCCGCTGAGATGCCGGCCGCGTACACGCGCTGCGCGTCCACCGGGTGGCGTGCCATCACGTCCAGCAGCATGGCCACTATCAACCCCAGCTCGCCTTGGCCGCGTTGCTGGTTTGCTGGTTCAAACCAATTCCAGCAGCCGCCGGGATTGGCGCCGCGCGCTTGCTCGGGGTACAGCACCAGCGCGTTGGCGCTGGCTGCTGCGGTGTTCATTTCGGTGGCGGCGGCAAATTCGGCGGCCTCTTGCGAGCAGCCGTGCAGCATGAGCACCAGCGGCATCGGCGGGCTGGTTTTAGCCGCAGCGGCGGCACCCGGCGGCACGTACAACCAGTAGTGGTGCAGCGCGCCGCACACCATGATGGGCACGCGCTGAAAGCTGTCGGGCGCTTCGATGTTGGGCGGCTGGGCGCTGGCTTGGCGACTGGGCAGCAGCGCTTCGAGCACATCAAGGCTGCTGTGCGGGCTGCAGCGGGCAGCGGGCGCAGCGTGCGTTGGGGGGACGCCAAGCAGCACGCGCTGCAGCGCTTCGGTAGCGTTCAAAAAGTGGGTGCCATACATCATCTCGGTGGCATCGCCCATCATTTGGGTGAAGTGGGTATTCCAGTCCATGGAGAGTCCTTGTGGGCGCGGGTGAGGCGAAAAAAAAAGAGCCTAGGGCTCTTTAAAAGTGGATTGGCGCTATGTAGAGAGTAGCTAATAGCGTTTATCTATCAAGCGAGGTGTGCTGATTTTGTCATAACCTCGTATTTTTCGGGCACACGACCGGTTGCCGGTCGTGGTTTCTCAGACGTTGACCCCGGGCTCAATCCCGGGGCTTGCCGCGCCATTGGTCAGGCTTTCTTCAAAAACTCGGATTTCAGCAGCAGGCTGCCGAGGTCGGTTTTGCAATCGACGTTGTGGCCGTCGGCGCCATCGACCAAGCGAATGCTCTTGATTTTGGTGCCCTTTTTCAGCGTGGTGGACGAGCCTTTGACTTTCAGGTCTTTCACCAAAATCACCGCGTCGCCGTCTTGCAGCACGTTGCCGTTGGCGTCGCGCACGATGCCATCACTAGCGTCACCAGCGTCACTGGCGGCGGCGTCGCTGTCGGCGCTGGCCACTTGCGGCCATTCGTAGGCGCAGTCGGGGCAGACGTAGTTGCCGGCGTCGGGGTAGGTGTTCTCAAGGCCGCACATCGGGCAGGCGGGGATGTGGTGGGGCATAGTTTTCCTCCAAAGGGGCTTATTAAAAATGATAGCTAGTAGCGCAGGTATTTAAACAGATGCGCAGCATAAACAGTCTGAAAGCCTTTAAAAGCGTGCGCTAGCAGCTCACTTTTTAAAGAGCGGGGCGGCGCACCAGCGTAAACGGTGGCAGGCCGCTGAGCAGCCGCTGGCCGTAGCTGGTGCGTGTCAGGCGCTTGTCGTAGCAGTAGATGTGGGCTTGGTCGTCTTCGGTGCGAATCGCGCGTCCCGCCCATTGCGCCAAGCGCATCGCCGTCGCCGGCACCACCAGTTCGCTGAACGGGTCGCGCCCGACGGCGCGCAGCCATTCGGCGCGCGCCTCGCCAACGGGGTCGTCGGGCGGGGCAAACGGCAGTTTGGTGATGAACACCGATTCGCACAGCTGGCCCGGCAAATCCAGCCCTTCGCCAAACGACTGCATACCGAAAATGATGGAGACCAAACCGTCGGCGACGCGCTCGCGGTGGCGTGCCAGCAGTTGCGTGCGTGGCAGCGCGGTTTGCACCAGCACGCAAGCGCGCAGTGCGGTGGGCAGCGCATCGACCGCTTTGCGCAGCTGCTCGCGCGAGGTGAACAGCACCAGCGCGCCGGCTTTGACCTGCGCCAAGTCGTTGAGCAGCGCCTCGACCATTTCGGCGGTGAAACGGGCGGCTTCGCGCGGCTCGGCGTGGGTTTCGGCGGCGATGAGCGTGCCTTGCGCGGCGTAGTTGAACGGGCTGGCCACTTCCAGTGTGGTCGCCGCGTCGTCGCCGTGCAGACCCGATTCGTGCATAAAAAAATCAAACTCCCCGCAACTGGTCAGCGTCGCCGAGGTGAGGACGGCGCCGCGCACGCTGCTCCACAAATGGCGGCGCAGCGCAGCGCCCGGCAGGATCGGGCTGGCGTGCGCTTTGACGAGGATGAAGTCGCCGTCCAGCTCCAGCGTGAACCATTTGGCTGGCGGCACGTAGTTGGCGGGGGCGTCGTCGGGGGCGTGTTGCAGCAGCAGTTGCGCGGTGTCCGAGGCGTGCTCCAGCCGGGGCGCGAGCATGCCGATTTGCGCGTACAGCTGCGACAGGCGGCGCGCCTCGTCGGGCTTGTCGCGCATTTCGGCGCGCAGGGCTTTGGAGATGGCGCGCAGGCATTCCAAAAAGCCGTTGGCGTGCAGCGATAGCTGGGTCAGGGGTTCGAGCAGCGCCTCGGGCAGTTCGCCGCGTGGCACGCGCACGCGGCTGGGCGGCGGTTTGCTGTTGGGGCCGCCCCAGCGCGGCGCGGGCTGGCGCAATGCTTCGCCGTACACGTCCATCACCAATTTCGCCAAATCCTGCAGGTGCTGGCGCAACTGGCTGGCGTGGCGCGCAATGTCGGCAATCTCTGGCACCTGCACCATTTGCCCAATGCGCAGGCTGCGGCTGGCGAGGCGGTCAATCCAGTTGAGCCGGCTCAAATCCATGCTGCAAGCAAATTGCCCCAGCGCAATCGCCGGCAGGTGGTGCGCTTCGTCCAGCACCAGCAGGCAATTGTCCAGTTCGGGCAACATCCGCGCGCCCAGTGAGGACAGCAGCAAATCGTGGTTGGCGACGATGACCTGCGCGCCGACCAGTTCTTTGCGCTTGTCGTAGTAGGTGCATTGGTTAAACGCTGGGCAGTGCTTGCCGGTGCAGGTCGCGCCCTCGGCCGCGACCGGGCTCCAGACTTCGAGTTCGGGCGGGGTGTCTAGGCTGTCGCGGTCGCCGTCCCACGCGCCGCTGCTCAGGGTTTGCGCCATCGCGGCGTAAAACTGCAGGCGCGCTTCGGTTTCGTGCTGCGGGCGTGCAGCAAAGGCTTCTTCGGGGAACAGGTCGCCCTCGTCCTCGTCGTGCGCTTCACCGGTGCCGGCGAGGCGTTCGAGTTTGAGTTTGCAGACATAGCGCCCGCGCCCCTTGGCCAGCGCAAAGTTAAACGGCTGCGCCAGTTGCGCCGCCAGCGCCGGCAAATCTTTGTTGACCAGTTGCTCTTGCAGCGCCACGGTGGCGGTCGAAATCAACACCCGCGTGTTGCGCGCCAGTGCCAGCGCAATCGCCGGCGCGCAATAGGCCAGCGACTTGCCGACACCGGTGCCCGCTTGGATGACGGCAATGGCGCGCAGGGGCGCCACGTTGTCGCCCTCGGGCTTGCCCAATTGCGCGCTGCTAAAGGTGTGCGCCACTTGCTCGGCCATGCGGCGCTGGCCGGCGCGGCCGCGAAAACCGTCGCTGGACTGCACCACTTGGTCAAAGGTTTGCAAGGCCGCTTGGGCTAAATCGGTTTCTGTAGAAGACATAGGGACGCGAGTGTGGCACGGGCGCTGGTCGCCTTGCACCACTACCCGGCCAGAGCCCCTTAAGCGTTTTTATCCACTTCGGTGCTCGTCGCGTCCTGCCCACGGGTTTTCCACAGCGACACCAGCACGCCGCCGGCAATCAGTCCCACCGTTACGCCCAGGCTGACCCATGAGGGAATTTTGCCAATCAGGTTGACCAAGAAAATCTTGCCGCCAATGAACACCAGCACCATAGCCAAGGCGTACTTCAGGTAAACGAAGCGGTGCACCATCGCGGCCAGCGCAAAGTACAGCGCACGCAGTCCCAAGATGGCGAAGATGTTGCTGGTGTAGACGATGAACGGGTCGGTGGTGATGGCAAAGATGGCTGGCACCGAGTCCACGGCAAAAATCAGATCGGCCATTTCCACCATGCACAGCGCTAGAAACAGCGGCGTGGCCCACAGCACAGCGCCTTTTTTATCGCCCTCAGTTGGGTGCGGTGCGCGCACAAAGAAGGTGTTGCCGTGCAGCGTCGGTGTGACGCGCAGGTGGCGCTGTAGCCAGCGCACCAAGGCGTTGTTGGCCAAGTCCGGCGCGTTGTCCTCGGACATTGACAGCATCTTGATGCCGGTGATGACCAAGAACGCGCCAAAAATGTAGAGCACCCAGCTAAATTGCGTCACCAGCGCGGCACCCAAACCAATCATCACCGCGCGCAGCACGATGGCACCCAAAATGCCCCAGAACAGCACCCGGTGCTGGTACTGGCGCGGAATGGCGAAGAACGAAAAAATCATCGCAATCACGAACACGTTGTCCATCGACAGCGACTTTTCCACAATAAAGCCGGTGAAGTAGTCGATGCCGCTTTGCGCGCCCAGCTGCCACCACAGCCAGCCGCCAAACAGCGTGGCGACGCTGATGTAGCCGCCCGACAGCCACAGGCTCTCGCGGATACCGATTTCATGGTCGTCGCGGTGCAGCACGCCCAAGTCAAAGGCCAGCAGTGCCACCACTACGCCGATAAAAATCAGCCACAGCCAAGTGGCCTGGCCCAGAAAAGGAGATTGGAGAAATTCGGTCATGGCCGGGGCCTCGTTGAGGGAGTGGGTAGGTCAGGTTTCAGGGGTTTCAGGAGCTTGGGGCAGCTGCCAGTGCTGTGCCAGCCGCGCCATCAAGTCCTCCTCTGCTGGCGAATAGTGGCCGTCGGCTTGCACCAGTTGCCGGCACAGCGCCAGCGTGGTGGCGCGCAGCGCCGGATCGCTCACTTCGTCCAACAGCGTGCCCAGCGCGTGCCCGTCCATCTGGCAAGTGCTGCCCCACTGCGGGTAGGCGCTGGCCAGCAGGTCTTCTGATAGGCCGCGCAGCACCGCGCGCAGTTGCTGCGGCGTCAGCTGTAAGCGCTCACTGGCGTGCAGCGCGTCCAGCGCTTGCATCTCGCGGTGGCAGACATTGCCATCGGCCAGCATGGCCAGCGCCACGATGCGGGCGGCGGCTTCGGGACTGTTGGAAGGATAGGTACGCATGGTGGTGCTTTCGGCGACAGTGCAATGGAAGGAAACTCAGTCAAAAATCTCGCTCAGCCACGACTTGCGGGGGCGCTGGCTGCTGCTGTACTGGCCAAGGCGACGCTCGTGGTCGTAACGGCCATTGCGGCCATTGCGGTCATCCCGGTCGCTGCGACCGGAAGGGCGAACGCCAGCAGCTGGGGACTGTGCGGGCAGCGAGCGCTCGATCAGCTTGTCCAGTTCGCCGCGGTCCAGCCAGACGCCGCGGCACTGCGGGCAGTAATCAATCTCGATACCGCTGCGTTCGCTGATGACCAAGGTGCTGGCGGGGCAATGGGGGCAATGCATGGCGATTTCCTGAAATAAAAGTGGCAATGGAGCGACTCTAAAAGCCACAAGACTTCAGGAAAATCAGAAAATTGCCACAATTACTTCGAATAATACGCAGTGTTTTGAAAGAATCAGCCCATGAACTACAAGCACTTGCACTATTTCTGGACGGTGCTGCGCGCCGGCGGCGTTGTGCGCGCCAGCGAGCAGCTACACCTGACGGCGCAAACCCTCAGCGGGCAAATCAAGCTGCTGGAGCAGCGCCTGGGCCAGCCGCTGCTGCGCAAGGCCGGGCGCGGCGTCGAGCCGACCGACGCTGGTCGCTTGGTGATGCGCTATGCCGATGAAATCTTTGCGCTTGGCGCTGCATTGCAGGAGGCGCTCGACAGCGGGCGCGACCTGCGCCGCGCCACGCTGCTGCGCGTGGGCATTGCTGACGCCCTGCCCAAAGCAATCGCCTTTCATGTGCTCGAACCCGCGATGGCACTGCCTGATCCGCCGCAGCTGGTCTGCCACGAGGGCGGCCTGACGTCGCTGCTGGCCGAATTGGCGGTACACCGGCTCGATCTGGTTTTGTCTGACGTGCCAGCGCCGGCACGTTTGAGTGTCAAGGTCTATACGCACCTGCTGGGGCGCACCGGCATGGCCTTTTTTGCTGCGCCGCAGCTGCTCAAGGCCGCCGGCCTGACGGCGCGGCGCGCGCAAGCGAGCTTTCCGGCGTGCTTGGCGCAGCTGCCGCTGCTGTTGCCCACCAGCGCTTCCGCCCTGCGCGCGCGGCTGGACGCTTGGCTGCGCCAGCAGGCGCTGGCGCCGACGGTGGCGGCAGAGTTTGACGACAGCGCTCTGCTCAAAGCGTTTGGCCGCGAAGGCCAAGGCGTATTTGCTGCGCCTGCCGTGCTGGCACAAGAAATCGTCCAGCAATACCAAGTGAGCCTGCTGGGCTGCCCGGAGGACGTGTGGGAAGAGTTCTACGCCATCTCGGTCGAGCGGCGCATTTCGCACCCTGCGGTCGCCGCCATCACGGCCGCAGCCCGGGGCAAGCTGTTTGCTTATAAAAAATTGGCTGTAAGCCAATAGATACGGGCGCTATTAGCTCTTATTTTAATAGCAATGATGGTTGTTGGTGCGCCGCACTGTCCCACGCGGCGGGCAGTCGGTTGCGTGCTTTCTTGACCCCGGGCTGAACCCCGGGGCTTGCCGCGCCATTGGTCAGCGCTATCGGCTGCCCACGCTTTCGAGCGCAAACAGCGGCACCTCGGCGCGCTCGCTCAACCACACGCCGCCGCCGACTTCGGCGAAATGGCAGCCCAGGCCGCGCCGGTACAGCTGCGCGCGGTGGCGAAACATGCGGCTATCGGTAATCTCTTCGTCCAAGATGCCCAGCTCCCAGTCCTCGCGGGTGACGGCTTCGATGTACAGCGCGCCGTGGCACAGCTGGCCCAAGTTCTGCATCGCCGCTTTGGCGTCGCCTGTGCTCAAGTACGGCAGCACGCCTTGGCAAATCACCAAGTCAAACGGCGCATCGGCGCGGTAGTCCACCACCGAGCCGCGCTGCCAGCCAAAGCGCTCGCACAGGTATGGGCTGTATTCCACGCCCTGAAACGTCGCCAGCGGAAAATGCCGCGCCACCACCTCGCGCCACAGCCCAATGCCGCAGCCCACGTCCAGCACCCGCGCCACCGGCACGCGCAGGTATTGCAGGTAGCTGCAGACAAACGCCCCCAGCCGCTCCAGATGGGCGGGATCGACCACGCTGGTTTTTTTGTCGAAATAAAAGCGCTGGTAATACGCCTCGTCAAACCAACCGTCACTTGCAGATTGCACGCTTGAAACCCTCAGAAAAAACAAGACGGCCGCATGGCCGTCAAAGTGGGAGGAGTATCGCAGCGGTGCCGGCAGTGCCCGCTTAGGCTGCTGGACGGTGCAGCACGCAGATTTTGTGGCCGTCCGGGTCGCGCAAATACGCCAGATACAGCTGGCCGGATGGGCCTTCGCGCCAGCCGGGTGGGTTTTCGCAGGTGCTGCCGCCGTGGGCTACGCCAGCGGCATGGAAGGCATCGGCCTGCGCTGGCGAGTCGGCGCTGAAACCAAGGGTGGTCCCATTGCCGACGCACGCCGCCTCGCCATTGATTGGCGTGGTGATGGCAAAGGTGCCGCCCGCGTTGCGGTAGAAATAGCGCTGCTTGTTGGCCACCCCCGGCGCTATGCCCAGCGCGCCCAGCACCGCGTCATAAAACTGGCGCGATTTTTCCAAATCGTTGACACCCAACATCACGTGACTGAACATTCAAATTTCTCCTGTGAAACCCGCCAAGCGGGCGAAATAAAAGCAGGGGGTGATGGTAAATGCAGCGCGGTGGGGTTGGGCGGCACGGGCCTACTCCACTGCGGGCGGTGTCCACCCCGGCACCGCAATGGCGTAGCGCGTGCCTTTGCCTTGCCCGGTGACGAGGTCAGCATGACCGTGGAAATGAAAAAACGGGATGTTTGCATGGTCTTGTCTTTCCTTAAAACAGACCTGCAATATCCCGTAGTGCATTTTTATGCCGCTATACCGTGCGCGCCTTGCCCTTGAGCAGTGCCATCAAAGGCCAGAAAAACACAGCCGCTAAGGTGCCCAAGCCCAGCGCGACAGCGAGCAAATTAGCCCAATCCACCCAGTACCCCATGTTGGCAAACGAGGAGTTCGTCAGGCTAGGAACGGTGGCAAACAGCAGCACGGCCAGCACGGCACCCACGCCCACTGCCGCACCAGCGCCGCCGCGTCGCCCGCGCGCCAGCCACAGCAGCACCAACCACGCCACCAGCGCCAGCGCGATCAGCGGCCAAATAGTTAAAGCAATTTCATAAACAATGTTGATGACCAGCCAGATTTCGTACATGGTTTTTCTCCGATAAAGCGTTGGTGATCAGACCCGGCCCTTGAGCACGGCCATGTACGCGGGCTTGAGCATGCGCACCTTCATCAGCCAGGCAAAGTAGCTCTCTTGCAGTGGCTCAATCATCGGCAGCGAGGGCGTCAATTTGCCTTCGTAGTCAAACTCAATCAGCATCGCCGAGCCTTCGCGCACGATCATCGGACACGAGGTGTAGCCGTCAAACTGCTGGCTCAAAGCCCGTCCGGCAATCAAATCGACCACATGGCGGGCCACGATGGGCGCGCTCTTTTTGACGGTAGCCGCCGTTTTGCCGCGTGGCGTGCCGTTGATGTCACCCAAGCCAAACACGTTGGGGTAGCGGCGGTGTTGCAGCGTGGCCTTGTCCACTTCCAGCCAACTGCCCGCCGCTTGTGGGCCTTCTTTGGCCGACAGATCCGAGTTTTTGACCGCGTCTGGCGCGCGCATTGGTGGCACGACGTGGATGAAGTCGTAATCGACTTGGCTGCTGACGCCTTCGGGCGTCACAAAGGTGGCTTTACGCCCGCCAATATCCACCGCAGTGAGTTTTTGCTTAGTGTGCAAATTCACCCCCAGCGGTCCCCAGCGCTCAATCACGTTGTCATTGACCACCTTGACGCTAAAGATGTTGGGCAGGGCTGAATAAAAGTCGATCTGTGACTTGCCCATGGTGCCGGCCTGTGCCAAGCGGTCGCGCAGCATGAAGGTCATCTTCAGCGGAGCGCCAGCGCATTTGAGGAAGGTGTTGGGCAGTGTCATCACCGCTTTGCCGCCTTTTTGGCGGAATGCGTCCATCGCCTGCCATGTTGCCACCGCCGCATCAGAGCTGGGGTAAACGCTGGCCAAGCCGTTTTGGCCGATGGCTTTGACGTCCATGCCCTCAATCAGTCCCCAGTCTTGGTGCGTGCCAACGGCAACCACCAAATAGTCATAGCTGATGCGCTTGCCGCTGTTGGTGACGACGGCGTTGGCGGCGGGGTCAAACTCGGCCACCATGTCTTTGACCCACTCGACGCCGGACGGCATCAAGTCGGCATTACTGTCTATGGTTTTGCTGACCGGCCACACGCCCGTGGCCACCAAGGTGTAGCCGGGCTGGTAGTTGTGGACTTCTTTGGCGTCGATGACGGTGATTTTGGCGCCATCCAAGTCGTTGCCCAAACGGTGCGCCAGCGCCAAACCGGCCAAGCCACTGCCGGCAATGACGATGTGGGCTTTGGTGGCGACGCGCTCGGCGCGCGCGGGTGTGCTGGTGGCACCTGCGGCTAGCGCCAAGCCAGCCCCCGAGACGCCGCCCAGCCAAGCGCGGCGCGAAGCATTGATGGCCTTCACTGCAGGCGCAGTGGGTGGTGTAGCTGGTGGATAAAGTTTCTGCATGGTGGTGTCTCCTACCTCAAAAAAATAGTGGCCTCTACACATAAGCTGCCTGCGCTGGGCCGTTTTTATGAATGTGCGCAGGTGCTTTGACATCCTCCCCGCCCTAAAGGACAGGGATTCCTGCTGCCAGACGGCGATGTCCCGCCGCGAGAATGTTTTTGGCTGCGTTGATGTCCCGGTCGTGTTCCGCGCCACATTCGCTGCAAATCCATTCTCTTATTCCAAGCCCTGCTCTACCTTTCGGACTGCTGGCGGGAATAACTCCACAGCACGAACAAGTTTGGGTGGTGTAGCTCTCGTTGACTACCTCAAAGACGATACCGGCCTGATGGCTCTTGTATTCCAACATCGCCCTGAACATCGACCAGCCCGCGTCTAGCGTGCTCTTGGCCATCTTGGTTTTGACCAGCTTGGCGCTGGCCACGTCGCCCACGAAGATGGCGGCGTTTTCTTGCACCAGCTTGCTGCTGAACTGGTGCAGCGCGTCTTTGCGCTGGTTTTTGATTTGGGCGTGGATGGCTTTGACGCGCTTTTTCTTCTTTGCCCGCTGTGCAATGCCCAGTGCTTTTTCGTGACTGCGGTACCAGCGGCC
>JAGNUJ010000003.1 GCA_017987055.1 Giesbergeria sp. | reverse complement strand
TCGGGCAGGCGCTCAATGCCCATCTTGAAGCCGCACGCCTGCGCGTGGCCGCCGCCGCCCATGCTCTCGGCCAGCGCAATGCAGTCAAAGTTGCGCTGCGCGCGCAGCCCCACTTTGACGCCTTTGGTGCTGGCGCTCCACATCAGCGCAAAGGTGCCGTTTTTCTCGGACAGCATATTGCCGACCAAGCTGTGAAACATGCCGGGGCAGTTGACCATCAAGCCCTCAATGCCGTTGAAGGTGACGGGCTGCGCGCCCTCAGCAATGTCGGCGGCTAGCTTGCGGTATTTCTCGTCCATCGCCCCGCCGCGCGCCATGAAAGCGTCGATTTGCGCCGGCGTAAAAGCGGCAATCTCTTGCCAGCGCACGAAGTCTTGCGGCTCCATGTCCAGCGCCGACAAAAAGGCGGCGCTTTCGGGGAACTCCCATTTCCAGATATCGCGGTCTTCGATGTATTGCAGCAGCATCGGCACCGGCTGGTCGGGGTGAAAAAACTCCCACGACAGGCGCGCGCCTGATTTATTCATATCAAAGTGGACCACGCCGCAGCGGCAGGCAAAGCCGGTGAGCTTTTCGGCCGCGCTTTTGTGATGGTCCAGCATCACCAGCTTGGCGGCGCGCTCTTCAATGCCGCGCAGGATGTCGGCAGAAAACGAAAAATCAAGGATATACACCGCCCGTGCGTCGATGGCCGGCAGGTCGGCCATCGACTCGATATCGCCGTGGTCCAGACCGAGAAACTCGGCACCGTCCGCGCCGTAATAGAGCCAAGCGGCCAGTGCCGCGCCAAAGCCATCAGGGCAGCGCCGGCCGTGGTAAATAATCAGTGGCTGGGGATCGTTTTTGCTCGGACCGACCAACAAAGACAGGGGAAGAATGGTTTTTTTCATGATTTTTCAGAAGGACTCCCAATCGTCCGATGCCCCGCTGCCCAGCGCCGGTGTCGCCGCTTTCGGAGCGGCTGGCGCGTGGTGCGCTACTTGGGCAGTGGCTGGCGGACGAGACGGCGCAGCCATGCGCGGCGCCGTCGTTCTAGGTTGTGCTTTAGGTTGTGCTTTGGATTGGCGCGGCGCAGCATAGTGGCTGCCCGACTGCAGCTTAAAGGCGCTGACGGTACGCGCCAGCGTGCTGGCTTGCTCTTGCAGCGACTGGGACGCTGCGGCCGCTTCTTCGACCAGTGCCGCGTTTTGCTGCGTCACTTGGTCCATTTGCACCACGGCTTGATTGACCTGCTCAATGCCAGCGGTTTGCTCTTGGCTGGCGGCAGTAATCTCGCCCATGATGTCGGTGACGCGCTGGATACTGCTAACGACGTCTTGCATGGTTTTGCCCGCTTCGCCGACCAAAGCGGTGCCGGCGCTGACTTTGCTGGCCGAGTGAGTCGTCAATCAGCGCCTTAATTTCTTTGGCCGCGGCCGCTGAACGTCCAGCTAGCGAGCGCACCTCAGATGCCACCACCGCAAAGCCGCGCCCTTGCTCGCCGGCGCGGGCGGCTTCGACAGCAGCGTTGAGCGCCAAGATGTTGGTTTGAAACGCAATCGAGTCAATCACGCCAATGATGTCGGCGATTTTTTGCGATGAGACATTGATGGCGCTCATGGTGTCCACCACTTGCGACACCACCGCGCCGCCTTGCACCGCCACCGATGAGGCCGAGACTGCCAGCTGATTGGCTTGGCGGGCGTTGTCGGCATTTTGGCGCACGGTGGAGGTCAACTCCTGCATCGAGGCCGCCGTCTCTTGCAGCGCACTGGCTTGCTGCTCAGTGCGCGCTGAAAGGTCGTTGTTGCCCGAGGCAATTTGGCTGGACGCGGTGGCGATAGAGTCGGTGCCTTGGCGTACGCTGCTGACGGTAGCTGCCAAGCTGGACTGCATGTTTTGCAGCGCTTGCAGCAGCTCAGCGGCTTCGTCGCTGCCGCTGGTGTTAATTGGCTGGGTCAAATCGCCCTCGGCAATGGCACGGGCGCTGCGCACGGCTTGTGCCAGTGGCGCAGTGATAGAGCGGCTCAGCGCCACGGCAGCCGCTACGCCCAGCGCCAGCGCCAGCGCGGTGCCCGAAATCAAAATCAGCCGGCCATTGGCCACATTGGCATGCACATCGGCCACCGCTTGGTCGTACAGCTGCTGCTGCGCGCGCTTGAAAGCGTTGATGGAGGCGACATAGGCGTCAAACAGCGGAACGATAGTGCGATCAAACTCTGCGCCGATGTCTTCGCCTTGCTGCTTGCGCGCCAGCAGTGCGCCGCGCGGTCCGCTGTAGGCCTTGCGCAGCTCTTCCATGCGGTCGAGCATCTGCTTACTCTCGGGCAGATAAATCAGCTCCAGCAAGCCTTTGTGGGCGGCGGCGGTGACTTTGGCGGTCTCAGCGATTTCGCTGGTCCATAGCGCGGCGTCATCGTTTTCGTTGTCGCGCACCATGGCGCGGGTACGCACCCAGTTGAGGCTAGCGGTTTCTTGCAGCTTGGTTGCCAAATTCAGCTTCTCAGCTTCTTTGGTCACCAAGAAATTCGTCGTTGCCGCCAGCTCTTGCAAGCGCCAGATGCCAACGGCTGCAACCAAGGCTGCAATCAACAGTACAAGGCCAAATGCCAGCGCTAAACGGCTGCCAACTTTAAGGTTATTCATGGGTATGGTGGTGTCGGCTTATAGGTTTATGGGCTTATCAGCAGCCCGTGTGGGGATTGCACGAACAAGGTGCATCGTAGAAAAAAGGCGAAAGATGCGATGCAAGCGCCCCAAAGCAGTCAAATTTTGCCAGTTTTGTGTCTTTACAAACGATTGAAAACAAACCGCCGCTCACTTACAACCCAGTTGGCGCGGTGCTGGAGTGGCTTACCATTGCCAGCTCAGGTCACATTTCGCGACCGTTAGGAGGATGTATGGCCAAAGGACAGATGCATAACAACAAAATGGCAAAAAAGCCCAAAAAGGACACTTCACCACCCAAAGAAGGCGGCTCCGTTTCGGATCGCCCGACACCGCCGATCACGGCAGTAGCTCCGCGCGGCAAATTGAAAAACAAATAAACCGCGCCCACTGGGTCAAAACGCCCTCCACTGCCTTGCGGCGTTGGAGGGCATTTTTATGGGCGCTCAATCTGAGGCTCCTACCTCGGGTGGGTCACCGCGCTGTGGCTTTTTGGTTTTGACCTTGCGCGCTTCTTTGCGGAGGGTGCGCTCGGCGTCTGCCAGTAGTCCGGTCTCGCGCCAGACTTCAAATTCTGCCGGGGTTTCCAGCGTGATGCGCCCCAAAATGGCGGTGCGAAAGTCGGTCAAAACGATTTCTGCCGTCTTTTGCAGATTCACCCGCCCGCCGCCTAGCATTGCGCCGCGTTTCTTGCCAATGGCTGCGAGCAGCTCTTCGTCGTGCATTTCGGCCACGGCACCCTCGGGCAGGCCGAGTTTGTAGCGCGCCTCCAGCAGCGGCGCGTACTGGCGCTGCAAGCGCCGCAGCAGCTCCAGCGCCACCAGCTCTTCGTCGTAGGCGTTGCGGCCGACGGCGCCGCTGGCGGCCAAGTTGTAGCCGCTTTCGGGCGCGGTGATGCGCGGCCACAGCATGCCGGGCGTGTCCCACAGATAAAAATCGTCGGCCAGCGTGATGCGCTGCTCTAGCTTGGTGATGCCGGCCTCGTCGCCGGTTTTGGCTTGGCGCTTGTTGCTCATGGTGTTAATCAGCGTCGATTTGCCGACGTTGGGCACGCCGCAAATCAGCACGCGCATCGGTTTGGCCATGCCGCCGCGGTTGGGTGAGAGCTGGTGGCAGCCCTCAATCAACTTGCGGGTGGGCGCGGTGTCAGAAGCGTCCAATGGCAAGGCGCGCACGCCCGGCTGGGCGTTGTACCAGTCCAGCCACAGCGGCGTGCGCTCTGGATCGGCCATGTCTTGTTTGTTGAGCACTTTGAGCGTCGGCTTGTGGCCGGTCAGCTCTGCCAGCAGCGGGTTAGCGCTGGAGCCGGGCAGGCGCGCGTCGAGCACTTCGATGACGACGTCGATGTCTTTCACGCGCTCGCCAATCGCTTTGCGCGTCAGGTGCATATGGCCTGGAAACCACTGAATGGCCATGGGAGAATTCCTTGTGTTTTTGGGTGGTGTGGTGTCGTGCGCCAGGGGCGCAGTGGAGGGCGCAAGGATAATCGTGCCCGCTTATGACTGCCTTGACGGCGGCCACGCTGCGCGCCACCGACAGCGCAACCGCACAACAGCCAATGTTTGCCGTGCTACAGCAAGCGTTGCCGGCGGCTATGGACTTCTTGGTGCCAGTATGCTGATGGCCAGCAGCTGCTGCAACTCGGCCAGTGGCATGGGCCGGGCAAAGACATAGCCTTGGTACAGGCTGCAGCCGTTAGCAAACAAAAACGCCTGCTGTTCGCGCGTTTCCACGCCCTCAGCGATGACCTCCAGCCCTAAGGCGTGGCCCATGGCGATGATGGTGTTGACAATGGCGGCATCGTTGGCATCGGTGGTGATGTCGCGCACAAAGGATTGGTCAATTTTGAGCTGGTCTAGCGGCAAGCGTTTGAGGTATTGCAGCGAGGAGTAGCCGGTGCCAAAGTCGTCGAGCGAAAACCGCACGCCCAGCGCACGCAGTTCGGCCATCTTGGCAATCGTACTTTCCATCTCCTCCAGCACCAGGCTTTCGGTCAACTCCAGCTCTAGGCGCTCGGGAGCAGCGCCGGTGGTAGCCAACTCTTGGCGCACCTGCTGAACAAAGTCAGGCTGGCGAAACTGGCGCGCGCTCACGTTCACGGCAATGCTCAGGTGGGCGTAGCGCTCCTCTGCTGCCCAAGCGCGCAACTGCAGGCAGGCGGTGTGCAACACCCAGCGCCCGATTGGCAAAATCAGACCTGAGGCTTCGGCCAGCGGGATAAATTGACCGGGCGAGACCATGCCGCGCTCAGGGTGCTGCCAGCGCAGCAGCGACTCCACGCCGATCACGCGGTCGTGCGTATCGACCTGAATTTGGTAGTACAGGTGCAATTGCGCCAGCGGTACTGCTTGGCGCAAGTCGGCTTGCAGGCGCATGGTTTCTTCCAGACGCGCTTGGATTTGTGGGTCGTAGAAGTGCGCGCAGTTGCGTCCCTCGGCCTTGGCTTGGTACATGGCCGCCTCGGCGTGCTTGAGTGGCTGCTCCATATCCTGTAACGCAGCGTTAAACAGCACCACACCGACGCTGGCCGTAGTGCTGAGGCTGTGGCCTTGGTATTGCAGCGGCTCAGCCAGTGTATGCACCAGCTCTTTGGCCAGCGCACCGGCTTGGCTGGCAGCAGCGGTGAGCTCGGACTCGAGCCCCTTGTACAAAATAGCGAAGGCATTGCTACCAATGCGCGCCACAGTGTCGTCGCTGCCCATGGCGCTGCGCAGGCGCTGGCCCATTTGTTCCAGTAGCCAGTCGCCGGTGCTGTGCCCGCGCTCATCATTGAAGTGCCTGAAACCGTCCAAGTCCAGCACCAACAGCGCCATCCACTGTGGGTGGCGTCGGCACTCGCCTACGGCTTGCACCATGCGCTCGCTCAGCAAGCGCCGGTTGGGCAAGCGGGTCAGCGGGTCATAAAACGCTAGCGTGAAGGCCTCTTGTTCAGCTGCTTGTTGGCGTTGCAGCGCAGCACGAAAAGCCAGTACGGCGCTGGCCAAGCGCTGCAATATGCCACGGCTGCTGTGCTGTAGCGCCTCGATGGGTGCCAGCACCGGCACACCTTGTTGCTGCTCAGAGAGCTGCTCCAAGGCGCTGGCGATGGCGCCTAAGCGCACGCTGGTACGGCGCGCCAGCGCCAAACCCAACAGACACATCAGCACCAAAACCCCAAGGCCAATGCGCCACATGCGTGTCGAGAGGTGCGCGAAAGTGCTGGCCTGCTCTTGGTTGCGCTCTTGGGAGCGCAAAGTGATGCGCTGGCTGATCAGGCTGGCAAAAATGGACATCTCCGTGTAGTGCTGCTGCGCTTGGCGCATAAAGTTGCTAGCCACCTCCGGATCGACCGCCAACACATCGGTGGTCATGATGACAAAGCGCCGATAAGCGTCAAACTCTTGGCGCAGGCCACGCGCGCTGCCGTGGTTGGCGTCGAGCACCAGTTGTGAGCCGGCCAGTTGCTGCACTTGGCCGCCCAAGGCTTCAAGGTCGTTGACGATGCGGCTGTGCATGCGGTAGAGCTGCAGCTCATCCAAACTGCCGTCCATAGCACCAACCAAGGCGGCATTCATGTGCTGCTGCACCTGCCCCAGCTCGCGCGCAAAGCGGGCTGAATCGGCAATCACCACCAAGTCTTGCTGCTGCGCTTGGCTGGTTTGGGCAAGCCGTTGGTTCAAACTCTGCTGGGTCATATACAACAACACCAGCGTCACCAGCAGCACGCCAATCAGCGGTAGTAACAGCAGCATCTGGATGCTGCGCGCCATCTCCCGACTCATCGCAGACCTAGCGCCTTGAGCGTTGCGTCCCATTGCGTGGGTGCCACGCTGGCGAGGTACTCAAAGCTGGGGCGGGTATCGAGCCCCAGCGGTCGAAAGATGAGCAAAGTGCCCTCGGGGGGCAGGTAATTCATGAGTTCTGCCAAGTTCGGGCCATGGGCGACGACAACGCGGTTTAGCCCCGGCTCTTGCACTGGCAACGACAGCCAGTGGCGCGTGCGTTCTATGGCCGGGCGTTTTTCGGCCTCGGGCATGGCGGCGGTGTAACGCAGCAATACATCGACCAGCACCGGTTCGTTAAAGACACGGCGAGCGCTTTCTTCGACACGGCAAAACGGGCTGCTGATAACGCCCTGATAGGGCAACTTCAGCAAGGCGACGTCACGGGCCATTTGGTCAAGGTATTTGCGACCCGCCTCGGTCAGTGGCCGTTGGGTGCTGCAGTCATTGAGACTGACTGGCAATTGGTCAGGCCGGCGGGCATCGGAGGGACCGTGGCGCATATAAACCACCAGCCCGCCTTGGCGCAGCAGGCGCAGGTGCTCGGTGGTGGGCAAGATGGGTTGAAAGGTCGAGCGAGCCGGCAGCGCCACTGGTTCGCGCGGGCGCACCTCGGCGGTGGTTACGCTGGGCGCAAAAACGATAAACGCTGAGCAGCACAGCCCACTCAAGCCAAGCCGGCGTGTGGATCGCCACTGGCGGTGTACAAAGGGTGGGCACTGCATGGGCTCGTCCTAGGTAAGCCGGCTTAGCAAGCCAGACAAGGAAGTACGGTTATTTTTGCGATTTTTACCAAAGCATCTCCAAGTGTAAACGCAGGCCATCGCCCTACACCCGCACCAACCAAAACCCCAGCGCCAACCCCAAGCCGTGGACTACAGCGGCGGCAATGCCCAGCACCAGCGCCGGGCGCAGACGCGCTGGCTGATCGCCGTGGCGCAACAGTTGGGCACCGCCTGCCAGCGCCAGCGGCGCGGAGGCCAGCGCCCACAGCGCCTGCTCAGGCAGGATGACGACCCAGACCATCACCGCTATCCATAAATGCGCCAGCACGGCCAGCGCCAAATACACCCACGCCACAGCACGCGCACCCCAGCGCACCGCCAACGTGCGTTTGCCCACTTGGGCATCGGAGCGCGCATCCGGCAAGCCGTTGGCAATCAAAATATTGGCAATCAACAGCGCGTAGCTGACGGCGGCGACGCTGGGAATCAGAAAAAATTGGCCGCGCTGCACATAGTCAGCGCCGACCACCATCAGCCCCCACGCGACGGCGACTGCCAGCTCACCGACGCCGCGCGACATCAGCGCCAGCGGCGGCGCGGAGTACGCCCAGCCCAGCAGCACACCCATCAGCCCCAGCAGCACCAACCCGGCACCGCTTTGCACGGCCAACCACAGGCCGCCGGGCACCACCAGCATCAGCAGCGCGATGGCCAAGTGGCGCATGTCTTGCGCCTGCACCACGCCTTGCTGCACCAAGCGCGAGCCGCCAGTGAAGGGAAACACGCCCTCAACATTGGCGGCATCGGCACCGCTGACGGCGTCGGCGTGGTCGTTGAGCATGTTGGCCGCCGCGTGCGCCAGCAGCGCCAGCCCCAGCGTGGCAGCTGCGCGTCCCGGCGCAAAGCCGCAGCCACACGCCGCAGCCGAGGCCATGCCAACCAAGCAGGCCACTACCGTAATCACCAAAAACCCCGGACGCGCCATGCGCCACCCCAGCGCCGCGCTGCGAACCCAGCGAGAAACAATTGAAGGCAAAACAAGCTCCTCTATTTTGATAGCTGCTAGCGCAGGTATTCAGGGCATTTTGGATACAAATCTATCTCAATTGCTTTAAACACGTGCGGTTACAGCTATTATTTTTGATTTTATTTTTGACCTTGGTGCAGCGCTTGCAGCACCGCATCGGCATCGCCGCGCAGTTGCTCTGCCATCGTGGTGGCCAGTTGCAGGCGGCGCAGCAACCAAACGTTCAGGTCGCGCGCGTCCCAGTCGGGCAGCGGTTCAGATTCAGGCGTGGACGTGGAGGTGGAGGTGGACGTGGGCGCGCAGGCGGGCGCTGCGCCTGACAGCGGGGCCGACAAAATCGCGCTGATGCGCTCGCCCGCCTGCACCAGCGGCCCTTGCACCTGCTCGGGCTGCAAGCGGCCTCGGCGCAGCAATAGCAAAGTTTTGACCGCGCTCAGCTGCGCCAGCAACTGGTAGCTGTGCGCTTGCAGGTGCTCCAGCGGCTGCAGCGGCGGGCGCACGGCGCGCGGCTCGGCCAGCGAGCGCTGCGTCGCCAGCACCAGCGCCGACAGGCTGTCATACGCCTCGCGCCGCGCCAAGCGCCATGCCAGCTCCGGGGTGTTATCGACCGCTTGCAGCTGGCCCAGGCCGAGGGCGACGCGGGCGTGGTGGGCCTGCGCCGCCAGCGTGCGCTGGACCAGCGCGGCCATTTGCGTGCGCTCCCACGACGGCAGCACATAGGCAAATGCCCACGCAATGCCGGTGCCAATCAGCGTATCGACCAAGCGCTCCAGCAGCGCAAACGCGGTGCTGCTGTCGGCGTTGAGCAAGTGCGCCTGCACCAGTCCCAGCACGGTGACGGCGACGGCAGTAACCAAATAGCGGCGCAGCGCAAAGCTGTGCGCTATGGCTTGCGCCAGCGTCATCGCCAGCAGCAGCGCCCACGCCGGCCACTGCGCCGCCAGCACGGCGACGGCCAGCACGCAGCCGAGCAAAGTGCCGGCAACGCGCAGATTGCGCCGCTCCAGCGTCTGCGCCAAGCTGCCGCGCAGCACCACCACGATGGTCAGCAGCACCCAATACGGGTGCGTGCCCCACGGCAGATGCACGGTGACGGCGTAGCCCACGCCCATCGCCAGCGCGGCGCGCACCGCGTGGCGCAGCGGCGGCGCGTCCCAGTGCCACAGGCTTTTGAGCGGCTGCCACGACCACGTCGTCGGGCTGACAAACATTTGCCAATACACGCGCACTACCGCCAAGTCCGGCACCACGTCGCCGCGTGCCAGCGCAATCAGGCGCAGCGCTTCGTCGTTGATGTGGCCCATGCGGTCGGCCAAGCCGCGCGCCAGCAGCGGCGCGTTAAAGCCAGCCGGGGTCACTTGCGGCGCAGTTTCGGTGCTGAGGGTTTGCAGCCGCCAGCGCATATCGGCAAACGCCACCGGCTGGTGCCCCCACAGCAAGGCGTCAGCCAAGCGTTCGACCTCGTCGGCCAGCGCTTGCAGCACCGCTTGCTGGCTGGCCAGCACGGCGGCTTGCTCGGGCTGGGCGCGCAGGGTGTCCAAATCGAGTTCGCAGGCCAGCAGGTGGTCGCGCATTTCTAGGATTTGCACCAGCATCGCGGCGCGTTGCTGGCGCCGGGGCGTGCGCGGTGACTCCAAAATCAAATCGCGCGCACCTTGCAATTGGTCGGCAAAGGCGGCGTGGTGCAGCAGCATCACGCCGGTATGCGCTTCGGGTGCATCCGCGCCGCTGGTGCCGCTGGCCAGCGTGAACTGGCTGGCCTGCAAGCGCATCAGCGCCGCCAGCGACAGCAGCACGTCACTGAGCAATTGCACGCGGTAGCGGCCGTTGAGCAGCAAGTTGGCCAGCACCGACCACGGCAGATACAGCAGCGCGCCCAGCGCAAAGTACAGCGTGCTGGTCAGCGCCGTGCTGAGGTGGTTGCTGACCCCTGCGCCCGCGCTGTGGCGGCCAGCGGCCAGCGAGAACACCATCGCAAACATCAGCGAGATAGCCACCGGCGCACCGCGCTTGCCCCACGCCATCCCCAAGAAGATAAAAAACGTCGCCGGCACCAACAGCAGCCCCAGTGCCAGCGGGTCGTGTTGCCAATACTGCACGGCAAAAAACAGCGGCGTGCCCAGCAGCGGCGCGGGCAACATGTGCCAAAACTTGCCGCGCCGGGGCGCTGGCACATCGGGCGGGCCCGAGACGATGACGCCCACCGCCGCCGCCGACGCGGCAAACGCGCCCAACCACCAATGCACGCCGGCAGAAATCACCAGCAACCCCAGCGCCACGCTGAGGCCATTGAGCACGTAATGGCTCAGCGCCACGCGCAGCAGACGGCGCAGGCGAAGGGTAGGGTCAAGCAGCATGGTGGTGTCAGGAAAAGTAAAAGATTCGCAGAAAATAGGGCTGTAACGTCCATAGAATAAGCGCTTGAAGCTATATATTCAATAGCATTAAGACCTTCCTCCCACCTCGCACAACCTTGTTCAGGAGACGCACTGTGATTACCCTCCAGCTCGACATCGCCCAAACCGTGGGCATTGCCGCCGTGCTTTTAGTGGTCGGCGATTTCATCAAAAAGCACGTCAGCGTGCTAGAGCGCTACTTCATTCCCGGCCCGATTATTGGCGGGGTGTTGTTCTCGCTGATTGCACTGGTCGGCCACGAAACCAATAGCTTTACCTTTGTCTTTTACGACAACATGCGGGCGTTTTTGCTGCTGGTGTTTTTCACCACCATCGGCTTCTCCGCCAGCTTTGAGCTGCTGAAAAAGGGCGGCATTGGCGTGGCGCTGTTCTTGGCGGCTGCCGTGGGGCTGGTGGTGATTCAAAACACCTTGGGCGCAGCGCTGGCCAGCATGCTGGGCGTCAGTCCGCTGATTGGCTTGGCGGCCGGCTCGATTGCGCTGACCGGCGGGCATGGCACCTCAGCGGCGTTTGGCCCGCTGCTCGAACAAGCCGGCGCGGTCGGCGCGTTGCCGGCGGCGATTGCGGCGGCCACGTATGGCTTGGTGGCGGGCTGCTTGATTGGCGGCCCGGTCGGCACGCTGTTGATGCGGCGCAACGGCCTCAAAGGCCCGGCGCAGCAGGCGCAGGCGCAGGCGCAGTCCAATGGCACCGAGACCGCGCCGCTGACCAGCGAGACCAACCACCAAACCGTGATGTACGCCACCATCCTCGTCACGGTGGCGATTGGTGCGGGCACGCTGCTGGTCAATTGGCTCAAAGACCTGGGCATCACGCTGCCGGCTTACCTCGGCCCGATGCTGGTGGCAGCCATCCTGCGCAACGTCATCGACTGGCGCAATTGGCGGCTGCCGATGCAGCAGTTCGACGTGGTCGGCAGCGTCTCGCTGGCGTTCTTTTTGGCGATGGCGCTGATGTCGATGAAGCTGTGGGAGCTGGCGCAGGTGGCCGGCCCGCTGCTCATCATCTTGCTGGTGCAAACGGTGGTGATGTTTGCCTATGCCTACTTCGTCACCTTCCGCGTGATGGGCAGCGACTACGACGCGGCGGTGATTGCCGCCGGCCACTGCGGTTTTGGCATGGGCGCCACGCCCAACGCGATGGCCAATATGCAAGCGTTCACCGCCGCCAACGGCCCGTCGCTGAAGGCGTTTTTTGTCATCCCGCTGGTCGGCTCGCTGTTCATTGATTTTTTCAACGCCGTCATCATCACCGGCTATATGAACTATCTAAAATAATAGCTGCTAGCGCCCGTATCTATTGGCCTAGAGCCACTTTTCGTTGATATTTTGGAACCCTGCTGGCCGGCATCGGTCAGACAGGGTTTTTTCTATGGTTCGTACGTTTTTTCAGGAGGACACCGCATTGCTGATGACTACACCCCCCCTCTTTGCCCCGCTCGCGCAGGCCCAGCCGTGGGTGCAAGCCAGCGTCGGGCTGGCGCTGCTGCTGCTGCTGGCGGTGGCGATTCGCATCTTGGCGCTGATGATTTTTATGCCCACCCTGCGCCGGGTGCGCGCGCAGGCCAACACCGGTTTGCTAGAAATCGTGCTGCACGACGCGGTGCTGCACCGCGTCGCCCGCGTGCTGCCCTCGCTGATGGTGCAGTTGGGCGTGTGGCATGTGCCGCATCTGAGCACAACGATTGCCACCATCGTCGCCAATGTGGCGATGGCCTTTATGGCGGTGCAAATCGTGCGCGCGCTGATGGCGATGCTCGACGTCATCTTGGAGCGCCAAGAAAGCGGCGTCGGCAAAGACGGCGCAGCAGCCGCCGCACACAAAGCGCGCTCCATCAAAAGCTACATCCAACTGGCCAAGCTGGTGCTGATGCTGGGCGGCGCCGTGGTCACGGTGGCCTCGCTGATGGACAAATCGCCGCTGATTGTGTTGTCGGGCTTGGGCGCGATGTCGGCGGTGCTGATGCTGGTGTTCAAGGACACCATCCTGTCGTTCACCGCCGGCGTGCTGCTGACCTCCAACGACATGCTGCGCCTAGGCGACTGGATCGAGATGCCGCAAGTCGGTGCCGATGGCGACGTGATCGACATGGCGCTGCACACCGTCAAAGTGCAAAACTGGGACAAAACCATCACCACCATTCCGACATGGCGGCTGATGAGCGAGAGCTACAAAAACTGGCGCGGCATGAGCGAATCGGGCGGCCGGCGCATCAAGCGCACGCTGCGGCTGGACGCCAGCTCGATCCGCTTTTTGGACGCTCAGCAGATGGCGCATTTCTCGCGCTTTAAGCTGCTGCAGGACTACATGGCTGCCAAAAGTACGGCGCTGGACGAGGCCAATGCCCAAGCGCGCACCCTGCTGGGCGACAAAGCCGAGCTGCTCGCCAACCAGCGCCACCTGACCAACTTGGGCACTTTCCGCGCTTACGTGCAGGCGTATTTGCAGGCCCACCCCAGCATCCACAAAGGCATGACGCTGATGGTGCGCACGATGGAGCCGACGGCAGAAGGTGTGCCGATGGAGCTGTATTGCTTTACCAACACCACCGCGTGGGTGGTGTATGAGAGCGTGCAGGGCGACATCTTTGACCACCTGCTGGCCATCCTGCCCGAGTTCGGTCTGCGCCCCTACCAAAGCCCCAGCGGCCACGATTTGCGCGTTGGCTTGGCGCAGCGCGCGTCCTCTTTGCACGCAAACTAGGGTTGCTCTCTAGGCCGGTTTTTTGTGCTAAAAAGTGAACAGATTGCATAATTTTTCAGCAACATGCTGATAAATTTCTTTCTAAGTCTTTGTTTTTAATAAATAAAAAATAAAACTTGGAATTAATTACGCATAGTGTAATATTCAGTCCAATGAATGATGAGACGTGCTCTGGTACGTCTCTCCTCTTTTTTTGTATCGCACCCGTGGCGCTCGAAAAACAGCGCTGCCAGTGGTATCCGATCAACGCCTTGCCAAGGAAGTATTGATGTCTCACCCTCTGTTTGAAAAACACCGCGCCACGCTGGAAAGCGCTGTCCAAGCCATCCAAACGCGCGGTTACTGGTCTGCGTACAACGAGATGCCCAGCCCCAAGGTGTATGGCGCAACCGCCCCCGAAGACGGCAAGCGGGCGTTTGAAGCGCATCTGGGCCAGCAGTTCGAGTTGGGTCAGCCCGGCCAAACTGGCTGGCACGGCGGCGAGCAGTCGCCCTTTGGCATCGAAATGAACGTGCAGTACCCGGTGTGCGAGGTCAATACCTTGATCAGCGCCGGCGAAAAAGCCATGCTTGGTTGGCAAGCCGTCGGTGCCGAAGGCCGCACCGGCATCTGCATCGAAATGCTCGAGCGCCTGAACCAACAAAGTTTTGAAATCGCCCACGCGGTGATGATGACCACCGGCCAAGGCTGGATGATGGCCTTCCAAGCCGGCGCACCGCACGCCCAAGACCGCGGCCTAGAGGCCGTGACCTACGCTTGGCGCGAGCAAAGCGCGGTGCCCGCCGAGGCGCGCTGGGAAAAGCCACAGGGCAAAAACCCACCCTTGGTGATGCAAAAGAATTTTGAAGTGGTTGGGCGCGGCGTTGGCGTCGTCGTCGGCTGCGGCACTTTCCCCACTTGGAACACCTACCCCGGCTTGTTTGCCACCTTGGCCACCGGCAACGCCGTGATCGTCAAGCCACACAGCAACGCCATCTTGCCCGCCGCCATCACCGTGCGCACGCTGCGCGCCGTGCTGGCCGAGAACGGCCTGAACCCCGATTTGGTCACCCTGTGCGTCGCCGCCAAGCGCGAAACCACGCGCGAGTTGGTGACCAGCGCCAGCGTCAAGTCGATTGACTTCACCGGCAGCAACGTCTTTGGCCAGTGGCTGATCGACAACTGCCGCCAAGCGCAGGTCTATGCCGAGCTGGCCGGTGTCAACAACATCGTCATCGAATCGACCGACGCCTACAAAGCCATGCTGGGCAACATCGCCTTCACGCTGTCGCTGTACTCGGGCCAGATGTGTACCACCTCGCAAGCGCTGCTGGTGCCCGCAGGCGGCATCGACACCGATGTCGGCCACAAGTCGTATGACGAGGTCTGTGCTGATTTGGCGCAAGCGCTCGAGCGCTTTCTCTCCAAGCCCGAAGTGGCGCACGCCGTGCTGGGCGCGATCCAGTCGGCTGACACCGCCGAGCGCGTCGAAATTGCCAACAGCGGCAGCTTAGGCAAAGTGGTGCTGGCGTCGCAAAAGCTCGAAAACCCCGAGTTTCCCAACGCCAAAGTGCGCACCCCGGTGCTGCTGGCCTGCGACGCTTCGGACGAAAAAGCCTATATGGAAGAGCGCTTTGGCCCGATCAGCTTCATCGTCAAAGTAGCGTCGGCAGAGGCGGCGATTGCCCTGTCCGAGCGCCTGACCAGTGAGCACGGCGCATTGACCGTCGGCATCTACTCCACCCGCCCCGAGGTGATTGAGGCGATGACGGCGGCCACGTGGCGCTCGAAGGTGGCACTGTCCATCAACCTGACCAGCGGCGTGTTTGTCAACCAGTCAGCAGCGTTCTCGGACTACCACGGCACCGGTGGCAACCCATCGGCCAACGCTTCGTATGCGGACTCAGCGTTTGTCGCCAATCGCTTCCGCGTGATCCAGCGCCGCCGCCACGTTTAAGGATTGCCCGCCATGACGTTTGAAAACATCCAATTTGACGTAGCTGCGGGCGTGGCCCGCCTGACTTTGAGCCGCCCGGACAAGCTCAACAGCTTTACCGGCGCGATGCACGCGGAAATCCGCACCGTGCTCGACGGCATCCAAGCCGACAAAAGCGTCCGCGTGCTGGTGTTGACCGGCGCGGGCCGCGGTTTTTGCGCCGGGCAAGACTTGGCCGACCCCGAAATGGCGGTGCAAGCCGGCGCACCGATGCCCGACATTGGCAACGTGGTCGAAGCTCACTACAAGCCGCTGATTTTGCGTTTGCAAAACCTGCGCGTGCCGACCATCGCTGCGGTCAACGGCATTGCCGCTGGCGCTGGTGCCAGCGTGGCGCTGGCCTGCGATTTGGTGGTCGCCACCAAGTCGGCCTCGTTCTTGCAAGCCTTCAGCAAAATTGGTTTGGTTCCAGACACCGGCGGTACCTGGTTCTTGCCGCAGCGCGTCGGCATGGCGCGGGCGATGGGCTTGGCTTTGTTGGCCGACAAATTGCCGGCTGAAAAAGCCGCCGAGTGGGGCTTGATTTGGCAGGCGGTGGAAGACGCTGAATTCGTCGCCACGGTGGACGCACTGGCCGCCAAACTGGCTGCCATGCCGACCAAAGCGCTGGTACGCACGCGCCAAGCCATGCACGCCGCGCCCATGCACACGCTGGAGCAGCAACTGTCGCTGGAAGGCGGCTTTATGCGCGAGCTGGGCTGGAGCCCGGATTACGCCGAAGGCGTGGCCGCGTTTATGGAAAAACGCGCTCCGCGTTTTTCCGGAGAGTAAGCAGCATGGCGAGTACACAACCCTTGTCCCCGCAAACCGTCGTCGGCGTGATTGGCGCTGGCGCGATGGGCGCCGGCATTGCCCAAGTCGCTGCTGCCGCTGGCCACCCCGTCAAGCTGTTTGACACCCGCGCCGACGCCGCTGCCCAAGCCATTGCCGGTCTGCGCGCCCAATTTGACAAGCTAGCCGCCAAAGGCAAGCTGACCGCCGAGGCCGCGCAAGCAGCTGGCGCCCGCCTGCAAGCGGCAGAAAAATTGGCCGATTTGGCCGATGCCGGCTTGGTGGTGGAGGCGATTGTCGAAAGCCTGCCCGCCAAACAAGGGTTGTACGCCGAGCTAGAAACCATCGTCGCTGCCGACTGCATTTTTGGCACCAACACTTCGTCAATTTCCGTCACGGCCATCAGCGCGGCGCTCAAGCACCCTGAGCGCTTGGCGGGCCTGCACTTTTTCAACCCCGCGCCGTTGATGGCGTTGGTGGAAGTGGTCTCGGGTCTGGCCACCGACCGCGCTGTCGCTGACACCCTGTTTGCCACCGCCACCGCGTGGGGCAAAGTTCCGGTACACGCCAAATCGACACCCGGTTTCATCGTCAACCGCGTCGCCCGGCCTTATTACGCCGAAGGCCTGCGCTTGCTGGGCGAGGGCGCAGCCGATTGCGCCACGCTGGACGCCGTGATGCGCGAAGCCGGTGGCTTTCGCATGGGCCCGTTTGAGCTGATGGATTTGATTGGCCACGATGTCAACTTTGCCGTTACGCGCTCGGTGTGGAATGCGTTTTTCAACGACCCGCGTTTTCTGCCGTCGCTGATTCAGCAAGAGCTGGTGGATGCCGGTTTCTTCGGCAAAAAATCCGGCCGTGGTTTTTACGATTACCGCGCCGGGGCTGAAATGCCTGCGCCGGCCACGGCTGCCGCTTGCGCGCAGCCGGCCGCCATCACCGTTTGCGGTGAATCGGCTGCCGCTAAAGCATTGGCCGAGCGACTGAGCGCCGCTGGCGTCGGCTTTAGCCGCAGCCCTTCGGCCGATGGCCGCATTGCGCAGGCCGACGATGCCGTGTTGTTTGTCACCGATGGCCGCAGCGCTACGCAGCGCGCTTACGAGTCGGGCACCGCCAATACCGTTTTGATCGACTTGGCGCTGGACTACAGCAAAGCCACGCGCATGGCGCTGGCCAGCGCCGCTGGTTGCGCACCGAAGGCTGTCGATGCAGCGGTCGGTTTGTTGCAAGCAGCGGGCTTCAAAGTCTCGCCACTGGCCGACATCCCCGGTTTGGCCGTGATGCGCACCGTGGCCATGCTGGCCAACGAAGCCGCTGATGCCGTGAACCAAGGCGTCTGCTCCGTCACCGCCGCCGATTCCGCGATGCGCTTGGGCGTGAACTATCCACAAGGCCCGCTGGCTTGGGCCGAGCACATTGGCTTAAGCACTGTGCGCGACGTGCTGGCCCACCTCGGCACCAGCTACGGCGAAGACCGTTACCGCATTTCACCGCTCATCCAACGCCATATTTTTGCCGGAAAGCCTTTGTATGACTGAAGCCCTCACCCCCGAAGCCGCCCAAGCGCTGGCGCAAGCTGCTGCCGACGCCATGTGGGCGCGCGATAACGCAGCGCAGGCGCTGGGCATGGCCATCGTCAGCGTCGCGCCGGGCACGGCGCACTTGACCATGACCGTGCGCGCCGACATGGTCAATGGCCACCACATTTGCCACGGCGGCATGATTTTTTCGCTGGCCGACACCGCTTTTGCCTACGCCTGCAACAGCTACAACAAAAACACCGTGGCCTCGGGCTGCAACATCGACTTTTTGGCACCGGCAAAAGAAGGCGATGTACTGCACGCCGAAGCTGTCGAGCGCTCGCAAGCCGGTCGCACCGGGGTCTACGACATCACCGTGCGCACGCAAGCTGGCAAGGTGGTGGCACTGTTTCGGGGCAAGTCATACCGCATTCAAGGCGAAGTGATTGCGGGGCTGGCACAAGCCGCTCAGCAAAAGTAAACCAGCCCGCCCCGCACACCGCTATTGAAACCAGGAGTCACCCATGACCGTCAAAAAATCCCTGCCGGAAGACTTAGAGCCGATTGAAAAAGCCAGCCGCGACGAAATTTCCGCGCTGCAACTGGAGCGCCTGAAGTGGTCGCTCAAGCACGCTTATGACAACGTGCCACACCACAAAAAGGCCTTTGACGATAAAGGTGTACACCCGGACGATCTGAAAACGCTGGCCGACTTGGCCAAGTTTCCGTTCATGACCAAAACGGATTTGCGCGATCACTATCCGTTTGGCCTGTTTGCGGTGCCGCGCCAAAAACTCTCGCGCCTGCACGCTTCGTCGGGCACCACTGGCAAATCCATCGTCGTCGGCTACACCGCCAACGACATCGACCACTGGGCCAACTTGGTGGCGCGTTCGATTCGTGCGGCCGGTGGCCGCCCCGGCGACATGCTACACAACGCTTATGGCTACGGCATGTTTACTGGCGGCTTGGGCGCGCATTACGGCGCTGAGCGCGCGGGTTGCATCGTGGTGCCGATGTCGGGTGGTCAGACCGAAAAGCAAGTGCAGCAAATCATCGACTTCCAGCCCGAAATCATCATGGTTACGCCGTCGTACTCGCTGGTGATTGCCGAAGAATTCCAGCGCCGGGGCATTCCACCGGAAGAAATTTCGCTCAAGGTCGGCATTTTTGGTGCCGAGCCGTGGGGCGAAGGTATGCGCGCTGAGATTGAGCGCGATTTGGGTCTGGACGCCATCGACATCTACGGCCTGACCGAAGTCATGGGCCCCGGCGTGGCGTGCGAGTGCATTGAAACCAAAGACGGCCCAGTGATTTGGGAAGACCATTTCTACCCAGAAATCATCGACCCCGAAACCGGCGAAGTGCTGCCCGACGGATCCGAAGGCGAACTGGTGTTCACCTCGTTGACCAAGGAAGCTTTCCCGGTCATTCGCTACCGCACCCGCGACCTGACACGCCTGCTGGCACCGACTTCGCGCTCGTTCCGCCGCATGGACAAAATTACCGGCCGCTCGGACGACATGCTGATTATTCGCGGCGTGAACGTGTTCCCGTCGCAAATTGAAGAGCAAATTCTGCGCGATAAGCGTTTGGCCGGTACCTACCAAATCATCCTGAACCGCGATGGCCACCTGGACAACATCGAAGTCTGCTGCGAAGTGACGCGCGAGCTGTCTTTCGGTTTGAGCGATGCCGACCGCAGCAACATCAGCAAAGAGTTGCAGCACCGCATCAAGACCAACGTTGGCGTGTCCACCCGCGTCAATGTGATGCTGTTTGAGACCTTGCCGCGCACCGAAGTGGGCAAAGCCCGCCGCGTGTTTGACCACCGTCCAAAACAAAACTAAGCCCAAGCCCTGAGCAGCAATATGACCATGACCGAAGCATTTATCTGCGACGCTATTCGCACCCCGATTGGCCGCTACGGCGGAACGCTCGCCAGCGTGCGTCCCGACGACTTGGGCGCGGTGCCACTCAAGGCCTTGATGGAGCGCAACCCCCAAGTGGACTGGGCGGCGGTGGAAGACATCATTTACGGCTGCGCCAACCAAGCCGGTGAAGACAACCGCAACGTCGCCCGCATGTCTGGCTTACTGGCTGGTTTGCCGGTCGAAGTACCCGGCACCACCGTAAACCGCCTGTGCGGCTCGGGCATGGATGCGATTGGTCTGGCTGCGCGCTCCATCAAGTCGGGTGACACCGATTTGATGATTGCTGGCGGTGTCGAGAGCATGTCACGCGCGCCATTTGTCATGGGCAAGGCCGAGAGCGCGTTCGCGCGCAGCGCCACCATGTACGACACCACCATTGGCTGGCGCTTTATCAACCCGTTGATGAAGAAGGTCTACGAAACCCACTCGATGCCGCAAACAGCGGACAACGTGGCGCAAGAGTTCAGTGTCTCGCGCGCCGACCAAGACGCGTTTGCGCTGCGCTCGCAGCAGCGCTGGGCCGCAGCCCACGCGGCTGGGCGTTTTGCCGATGAGTTGGTGCCGGTGCTGGTGCCACGCAAAAAAGGCGACCCCATCGTCTTTGACACCGACGAGCATCCACGCCCGGAGACCACGCTGGAGATGCTAGCCAAGCTCAAAGGCGTCAACGGTGCCGATTTGACAGTGACGGCAGGCAACGCTTCGGGCGTCAACGACGGCGCTTGCGCTTTGCTGCTGGCCTCGGCGGCCGGTGTCAAAGCCCACGGCCTGACACCTCGGGCGCGGGTGGTGGCGATGGCCACGGCGGGGGTGTTGCCACGCATCATGGGTTTTGGCCCAGCACCGGCCGTGCGCAAAGTGCTGGCCAAGGCTGGCCTGACGCTAGACCAGATGGATGTGATCGAACTGAACGAAGCCTTTGCCGCGCAAGGGCTGGCCGTGCTGCGGGATTTGAAACTCGCAGACAACGAAGAAAGAGTCAATCCCAACGGCGGCGCGATTGCCATCGGCCATCCGCTGGGCATGAGTGGCGCGCGTTTGGTGACCACTGCCAGCTACGAGCTAGCGCGCCGTGGTGGCCGCTACGCCTTGTGCACCATGTGCATTGGCGTTGGCCAGGGCATTGCCTTAATCATTGAACGTATTTAAGTATTTCAATATCAAACTACTACAACCTAGGAGACAAAACGATGAACTTCCCCGTTAAAAAACTCATTTCCTGCGCCGCTTTGGCGTTTGGCGCCCTCAACGCCTATGCCGCTGATCCGATCAAAATCGGCTCCATTCTGTCCGTCACCGGCCCCGCCGCTTTCTTGGGCGACCCTGAGCTGAAAACCATGCAGCTCTATGTGGAAAAAATCAACAAGGACGGCGGCGTGCTTGGTCGTCCGCTCGAATTGGTGCACTACGACGACGGCAGCGATGCCAGCAAGGCCAACGGCTTTGCCAAGCGCTTGATCGAGAGCGACAAAGTGGACGTGTTGGTGGGTGGCACGACCACGGGCTCGACCATGTCAATTGTTCCTTTGGTAGAAAAAGCCGGGGTGCCCTTCATCTCGCTGGCCGGTGCCGTGGTAGTGGTCGAACCCGTGAAGAAGTTTGTTTTCAAGACACCGCACACCGACCGCATGGCCGCTGAAAAAGTGTTTGAAGACATGCGCAAGCGCAACCTCACCAAGGTGGCGTTGTTCTCGGAGACCAGCGGTTTTGGCCAGTCGGGCAAAAAAGAAACTGAAAGCGTTGCCGCCAAATACGGCATCACGCTAGTTGCCAACGAAACCTACGGTCCCAAAGACACCGACATGAGCCCCCAGCTCACCAAGATCAAAAACACCCCCGGCGTGCAAGCCGTATTCATTTTCGGTCTGGGCCAAGGCCCAGCTATTGCTACCAAGAACTACAAGCAGTTGGGCATCAACTTGCCGCTGTACCACGCCCACGGCGTAGGTTCGGAAGAATTCATCAAGCTGGCTGGCCCTGCGGCCGATGGCGTGCGCTTGCCAGCTGCCGCGTTGCTGGTGGCTGACAAGTTGCCCGACAACGACGTGCAAAAGCCCGTATCGGTGGCCTACACCAAGGCCTACACCGCCAAGTGGAATAGCGACATCTCTACCTTCGGTGGCCACGCCTACGACGGTTTGATGATTGCGGTCGAAGCCATCAAGCGCGCTGGCGGCACCGACAAAGCCAAGGTACGTGACGCCATCGAAGCCACCAAGGGCTATGTCGGCACCGGCGGCGTGGTCAACATGTCGGCCACCGACCACATGGGCTTGGATTTGAGCGCCTTCCGCATGCTGGAAATCAAAAACGGCGACTGGACTCTCGCCCCTTAAGGCGGCGTTTTCTCTGAATTGACCTTGCAGTTATTGCCTGAGACGTTTTGACCATGACAACCAGTTACGCCACTTTAGAAGTTGAAATCAACGGGTCGATGGCCACCATCTGGATGAACCGTCCAGAGGTGTTCAACGCCTTTAACGAGGAGTTGATTGCCGATTTGAGCGCGGCCTGCAGCGCCCTCGATAGCGACCCTGCAGTGCGCGTAGTGGTCTTGGCCGGACGTGGACGGCATTTTTCTGCCGGTGCTGACTTGAACTGGATGCGCCGCGCTTCTGTCAGCAGCCAAGAGGACAACCTCAAAGATGCGCGCCTGTTTGCCCAGATGCTGCACCTGCTCTCGAACCTGTCCAAACCCACCATTGCGCGGGTGCAGGGCTTGGCGTTGGGCGGTGGCACTGGTCTGGCGGCGGCTTGCGATATGGCAGTGGCCACCACCGATGCGGTGTTTGCCACCTCGGAAGTGCGCTTTGGCATTATTCCTTCGGTGATCAGCCCGTATGTGCTGCGCGCCATTGGACCGCGCCACGCCTTGCGCTACTTCCAAAGTGCCGAACGCATTGCTGCCGAGCGCGCCCTGCTGATCGGTTTGGTCAATGAAGTGGTGCCCGCCGAGCAGCTCGACGAGCGTATTGCAGCCTTGGTCAAAGAACTGCGGCTGGGTGCGCCACAAGCGCAAAAAGCGGCCAAAGACCTGATTGAAGCCATGCGCGAGCGCCCGATCGATGCGTCGGTACTGGAAGAAACGGCGCAGCGCATCGCGCGCCAACGCACCACAGAAGAAGCCAAGGGAGGCATTGGTGCCTTTCTTGATAAACGTCCGGCGCCCTGGCTACCGTAAGGCGCAAGCGTTAGATCCCGCAGTGGATCACTGTCCCGGACTGGCTCGAACGCAGTCCATTTTCCCCACCAGGAGAGATCAGAACCATGTATACGCAATCATTTAACGTGCAAAACGAAGCTGGACTGAAGCCAGTTTCCACAGTATCGGTGTCGGACAACCCAGAAGCACAAGCCCGTTTTGACGCCAAAATCGATGCCGACGGCAAGATCGAGCCGCAAGACTGGATGCCCGATGCCTACCGCAAAACGCTGGTGCGCCAAATCAGCCAGCACGCCCACAGCGAAATCGTTGGCATGCTGCCCGAAGGCAACTGGATCAGCCGCGCGCCCAGCTTGAAGCGCAAAGCCATTCTGATTGCCAAGGTGCAAGACGAAGGCGGACACGGCCTGTACCTGTACAGCGCTGCGGAAACCCTCGGCACCAGCCGCGACGAGATGCTGGACGGCCTGCACTCGGGCCGTGCCAAGTACAGCTCAATCTTCAACTACCCGACCCTGAACTGGGCCGACGTGGGCACGATTGGCTGGCTGGTTGATGGCGCGGCGATTAGCAACCAGATTCCGCTGTGCCGTTGCAGCTACGGCCCTTACGCCCGTGCCATGGTGCGCGTGTGCAAGGAAGAGTCCTTCCACCAGCGCCAAGGCTACGAAGCGCTGCTGACCATGATGAAGGGCACCCAAGCCCAAAAAGACATGGTGCAAGACTCGGTCAACCGCTGGTGGTGGAAGTGCTTGGCGATGTTTGGACCGCCAGACGCCGACAGCCCGCACAGCGCCCAAGGCATGCGCTGGGGTATCAAGCGCATCTCCAACGACGACCTGCGCCAAAAGTTTATCGATGCCACCGTGCCGCAAGCCAAGGTGCTGGGTGTGACGCTGCCCGACCCGGACCTGAAATGGAACGAAGAGCGCAAGCACTACGACTACGGTGCCATCGACTGGAACGAGTTCTGGGAAACCGTGAACGGCAATGGCCCGTGCAATAAAGAGCGCCTTGCCACCCGCGTCAAAGCCCACAACGACGGCCAATGGGTGCGCGACGCCGCCCAAGCCTATGCCCGCAAACAGCAGACCAAAGCATTGAAGGAAGCAGCATGAACACGACCGCCACCGCTACCCCCACGCCCGCAGCCCTGAAAGAATGGCCGTTGTGGGAAGTTTTTGTCCGCAGCAAGCAAGGCTTGGAGCACAAGCACTGCGGCAGCCTGCACGCTGCTGACGCCCAGCAAGCGCTGACCATGGCGCGCGACGTGTACACACGCCGCCAAGAAGGCGTCAGCATCTGGGTGCTGCCTTCGGCGCAGATCACCGCCAGCGCGCCCGAAGACAAAGAAGCCTTTTTTGAGCCAGCGGCTGACAAGATTTACCGCCACCCGACCTTCTATCAAATCCCTGAGGAAGTGGGGTACATGTAATGGCTCAGCAACACCTCGACTACCTGCTGCACTTGGCAGACAACGCACTGATCTTGGGTCAGCGCAATGCCGAGTGGTGCGGTCACGGCCCGATCTTGGAAGAAGACTTGGCGCTGGCCAACATGAGCTTGGACCTGATCGGTCAAGCGCGCATGTTGTACGAGCATGTCGCCACGCTGAAGAACGACGGCAGCACCGAAGACTCGCTGGCGTACTTTCGCGATGCGCCAGAGTTTCGCAACTACACGCTGCTGGAACTGCCGCACAACAGCGGCTTGGTGCCGACCGCCGCCGCTGACCGCGACTACGCCGCCACCATCGTGCGCAACTTTCTCTACAGCGCGCTGATGGTGCCGCTGTGGAGCAAGCTGCAATCGTCCAAAGACGCACAGCTGGCCGCTATCGCGGCCAAGTCGTTCAAGGAGGCGCTGTACCACCTGCGCCACTCGCGCGACTGGCTGGTGCGCATGGGCGACGGCACCGCCGAATCGCACGAGCGGGCGCAGCGCGCACTGAACCACTTCATGCCGTTTGTGCAAGAGTTCTGGACGCACAGCGATATGGAAGCTGCAGCGGCTGCGGCCGGAGTCGGCTTTGACGTGCGCGCCTTGCAGGGCGACTTTGACACCATGCTGAACGAAGCCTTGGCCGAAGCCACCTTGCAGCGCCCCGCCGCTGGCGGCTACGTCACCACCGGCAAGCACGGCGTGCACTCTGAGCACTTGGACTTTGTATTGAGTGAAATGCAAAGCTTGGCACGCGCCCACCCTGAAGCTGTCTGGTAAAGACATATGCCCAATACCCCATTGCCCAACGGCCCGATTGCGGCCAAACAGGCCACCGATGCACACCACGCGGTGTGGACGCTGCTCGAAGCGGTGACCGATCCGGAAATTCCGGTGGTGTCGCTGCGCGAAATGGGTGTTTTGCGAGCGGTGCGCCAAGCAGCGGACGGCCAGCTAGAGGTGGTGATTACGCCCACCTACAGCGGCTGCCCAGCTATGGAGCAAATGGCCGATGACATACACGCGGCGCTGCTCGGCGCTGGCTTGGCAGCGCGCGTGGTGACCCAATTGGCACCGGCGTGGTCCACCGAGTGGATGACGCCCGAAGGCCGCGAAAAACTGCGCGCATACGGCATTGCCCCGCCACCCGTCGGCACCGGCGACAGCGCCTGCGGCCATAACATAGTGCATTTTGCTCCTAAAAATATAGCTACTAGCGCACGCCAGACGGTCGTTTGCCCGCAATGTGACTCTGAAAATACCACCGAAATCTCACATTTCGGCTCCACCGCCTGCAAAGCTCTCTACAAGTGCTTGGACTGCTTTGAGCCATTTGATTACTTCAAGCCGTACTAAGCCATTAGCCCTGCCCCTTTTGTCGTTATTACCGGAAGATCACCCTATGTCTACTCCCCGCTTTCAAGAGCTCACCATCAAGCGCATCAACACCGAGGGGGGCGGCTCGGTAGCGGTGACTCTGGATATTCCACCCGCGCTGCGCGAGATTTACCGCTTTGAGCCGGGCCAGTTTTTGACGCTGCGCGCCACCGTCAACGGCCAAGAAGTGCGCCGCAGCTATTCCATTAGCAGCCCGCGCAGCCGCTTGACGCAAAAAGGCGAGCTCGAAATCGGCATCCGTCCGGTGCTGGGCGGCCTGTTTTCTAACTGGGCGGCCACCGAGCTCAAAGTCGGCGACAAGCTCAGCGTGCTGCCGCCCGATGGGCGCTTTACGGTGCGCAAGCAGCGCGCCATCCACCGCGTCGGTTTTGCCGCTGGCTCGGGCATTACACCGATTTTGTCGATTTTGGCGACCACGCTGGAAGAGCAGCCAGAGTCCAAATTCACGCTGGTGCTGGGCAACCGCCGCATGTCGAGCGTGATGTTCAACGAGGCGCTGCAAAACCTCAAAGACCGCTACCTCAACCGCTTGACGCTCATCCACGTCTTGTCGAGCCAAGCGCAAGAAACCGAATTGCTCGAAGGCCGTGTTGACCCCGCCAAAGTGCGCGCCATCATTGCCGCCTTCTTGCCCGTCGCCAGCATGGACGAAGTGTTTGTTTGCGGCCCTGAAGCCATGATTGAAGCCACAGAAAAAACGCTGATCGACGCTGGCGTGCCGGCCAGCCGCGTTTACTCGGAGCGCTTTATCTCGGCCACGCCGCTGGAGAACCCCTCTTCCGCCGGCGAAAAGCCCGAAATCAACATCGCCCGCCAGACCAACGTCACCGTGGTGGTCGATGGCAAAGAGCACCAACTGCAAATGGGTGGCAACGAAGTGATTTTGGATGTGGCACTCAACGCTGGCCTTGATTTGCCATTTTCTTGCCGTGGGGGTGTGTGCTGCACTTGCCGCGCCAAGGTGATGTCGGGCACCGTATCGATGGCGAAAAACTACACACTGGAGCCGTGGGAGATGGAGCAGGGCTTTGTGCTCAGCTGCCAGGCGCGCCCGACCAGCGAAAACGTCGTCGTCAGCTTCGACGAACGCTGATCCCTTCGCCGGTATCAGCGGCAAAAGCGGCATAGTGACACCCTTATGAAAATACTTCCTTTTTTCACACCCAAGGGGTCTCTATGAGCGACGAAAAAGATGCTCAACACGGCGTGCAGTCTTTCGAAGTGGGTGCCGCTGTGCTGCGCGCAGTGGTGCGCGGCCAGCAGCGTTTGATGACACTCAAAGACGTTGCCGCAGCGGCCGAGATGCCGCCCTCCAAAGCCCACCGCTATTTGGTCAGCCTGATTCGCACCGGCTTGATTGAGCAAGACCCGCTGACCTCGCGCTACAAGCTCGGGCCGTTTGCACTGGACATTGGCTTGGTAGCGCTCGACCGCATCGACCGCGTGCGCCTAGGGCTGACGGCCATTTCCGATCTGCGCGACCGCATCAATGAAACCGTGGGTCTGGCCGTCTGGGGCGACCACGGACCAGTGATTGTGCGCTGGGAGCGGCCGCAACGGCCCATCACTGTCAACGTGGTCACCGGCATCTCGCTGCCGCTGCTCACCAGTGCCAGCGGCCGGGTGTTTGCCGCTTGGCTGCCCAAAAATCAAACCGCAGCCCAAATCACTAAAGAGCTCAAAGCGCGCACCAAATACCCCACCCTGACTACACGCGGCGAGGTCGATACCTTGCTGGCGCAAATCCGTGCTGATGGCGTAGCGCCAGTGTCGCAGCACTATCTGTTTGAGGGTGTCAATGCGGTGGCAGCGCCCGTATTCAACTTCAAAAATCAGATCACCATGTCGATTTCCGTCGTCGGTGTCGATGGCATTAGCGGTGACTTGGGCCCGGGCAGCACCATCATTGCCGAGCTGAAAAAAGCCGCTGAAGCCCTGTCGTGGGGCTTGGGTGCAACGCGTGAGCAGCTGCCCGAGTCGGCACCTGATACACAAGTTTGTGTCGCCAACGATTGAGAAAGCTATTTCCCTTTTGGGATGACTTCATTACAATTTGCAGAATCAATTCTGCAATTCAGAATTACCAGCTTTGGCGAACAGTGATAAACCCCCGGCGTGTCGGGACTATAAGGAGACAACAATGTTCACTCAACGCCCCGCACAGGGGATTTTTGCCACGCCAAGAGGGCTCGCACCATGATGGCGCAACTGCTGCAATTTCTGTTTTCTGGTCTCACCGTCGGCGCAACCTATGCGCTGGCCGGGCTGGGTTTTACGCTGATTTACAACGCCAGCAACGTCATCAACTTCGCCCAAGGCGAGTTCATCATGTTGGGCGGCATGTTGGCGGTGTTCTTCACCCACATGGGCTTGCCACTGCCGGTGGTGCTGCTGCTGGCGATTTTGTTACCGGCAGTCGTCGGTGTGCTGGTTGAAAAAATCGCCATCGAGCCGGTGCGCGGTGCCGAGACGGTGACGCTGATCATCATCACCATTGGCGCCTCGCTGGTGATTCGCGGCTTGGTGCAGGTCTGGCTGGGTAAAGGCACCTTTGGCCTGCCGGCGTTTTCAGGCGAGACACCGATTGAAGTGTTTGGTGCCATCTTGCTGCCGCAAAGCCTGTGGGTGCTGGGCGTAACGGCGCTGGTGGTGATCGCACTGTGGTACTTCTTTGCCCGCACCTTGCAGGGCAAAGCCATGCTGGCCACCTCGTACAACCGACTGGCCGCAGAGCTGGTCGGCATCAACACCAGCTGGGTGCTGTTCATGAGCTTTGTCATGGCAGCGGCACTGGGTGCGTTGGGCGGCATTTTGGTCACGCCGATTACGCTGACTTCGTATGACGTCGGCATCATGCTGGGTCTGAAAGGCTTTGTGGCGGCGGTGGTCGGTGGTCTCGGTAACGGCCTGGGCGCGGTGCTGGGCGGCCTGCTGGTCGGTGTACTGGAAGCAATGGGTGCAGGCTACATCTCATCGAACTACAAAGACGCCATTCCGTTTGTCCTCATCCTGCTGATTCTCTTTTTCAAGCCAAAAGGATTGTTTGGCGGCAAATCTACTGATCGGGTCTGAACATGAAAAAGAGCGCTTATTACGGTCTGTACCTGACCATGGCCATCTTGGTGGCGCTGCCGTTTATCGTCCCCAACGATTTTTACCTTGATCTGGCCACCCGCATGGCGATCAACGCAGTGATCGTGCTGGGCCTGAACCTGCTGATCGGCTTTGCCGGCCAAATCAGCATGGGCCACGCCGGCTTTATCGGCATCGGTGCCTATGCCTCGGCGATTTTGCCGACGCATTTTGGCTTGCACCCGGTGCTCGCTATGGCGGCGGGCGCGGCCATTGCTGGCGCGCTGGCGGCTTTGGTGGCGCGCCCCATCTTTAAGCTCAAAGGTCACTACTTGGCGATGGCCACGCTGGGCCTGGGCATCATCATCAACATCACTTTGCGCAACGAAGCCGCCTATACCGGCGGCCCTGACGGTATGCCGGTGCCAACGATGGGCCTGTTTGGCTTTGATTTGAGCACCGACAAGCACTGGTACTGGGTAGTGGCGTTGCTGCTGTCCGTCAGCGTTTGGGCGTCGCTCAACATGATTGACTCGCCGTTTGGCCGCGCCCTGCGCGCCCTGCACGGCTCCGAAGTCGCCTCGCAAGTCGTGGGCGTAGACGTGGTGCGCTACAAGGTCGCCATCTTTGTGCTGTCGGCCTGCTTTGCCAGCATCATGGGCAGCGTCACTGGCCACTATGTCGGCTTTGTGACGCCCAACTTGGCGGACTTCTTCCACTCGATTGAGTTGGTGACGATGGTGGTGGTCGGCGGCATGGCTTCGGTCTATGGCTCGCTGGTTGGCGCGGTGCTGCTGACGGCGCTGCCACAAGCGCTCACGGCGTTTGAAGGCTGGGAAACCGTCGCCTTCGGTGCCATCTTGATGGCCTGCATGATCTTTATGCCCAAAGGGCTGGTGCCCACTTTGGCCGCCAAATTTGCGCGGGGGAAATGACCATGACACTGCTCAACGTCACAGACCTGTCGATCCACTTTGGCGGTGTCAAAGCCGTGCAAAACGTCTCTTTCAGCATCGAAGCGGGCATTGTTTACGCGGTGATTGGCCCCAACGGCGCGGGCAAAACCACGCTGTTTAACCTCATCACTGGGGTGTACAAGCCCACCAGCGGCACGATTGAGCTCGATGGCGAGTCCATCGGTGGCAAATCGCCCAATGAGCTGGCCACCCGCGGTGTGGCGCGCACCTTTCAGAACCTGCAAATCTGCATGAACATGACGGCGCTAGAGAACGTCATGGTCGGCGCGCATTTGCGCCTTGACCGCAACCTGTTCAAAGCCGCGCTGCGTCTGCCCTCGCTGCGCAAGCGCGATGCCCAGCTGCGCGTCGAAGCGGCCGAGCTGATGGACTTTGTCGGCCTGAAAGACTATGTCCAAGCCCGCGCCGACAGCATGCCCTACGGCGCTTTGAAGCGCCTTGAAATCGCCCGCGCGCTGGCGATGAAGCCGCGCCTGATTTTCTTGGACGAGCCAGCTGCCGGTTTGAACGCCAACGAAACCATTGAGGTCGATAGGCTGGTGCGCAAAGTGGCCGACTCGGGCGTCACCGTGGTGCTGGTCGAGCACGACATGAAAATGGTGATGAACCTGTCCGACCGGATTTTGGTGCTGGACTACGGCAAAAAACTGACCGAAGGCACTGGCGCCGAAGTGCGCAAAAACCCCGATGTGATCGCGGCCTATTTGGGTACGCAGGCGTAAGAGGCACCCATGCAAGCAATCCAAATCATCCAAGACGAGCACCGCAAACTTTGGCGCGTAGCCAGCACCATCAACATCGTCGCTGACGAGATGGACGCCGGAAGCCCAGTGCCCACGCCGTTCTTCCATGCGGTCTTTGATTACATCGAAGGCTTTATTGACCACGCGCACCACCCAAAAGAAGACGACTTTTTGTTTCGCCTGCTGCGCCAGCGCAGCGACAAGGCCGAGGCGGTGCTGCTCCAACTCGAAGCCAACCACCAACACGGCCCGGCCACGCTGCGTGCCTTGCGCAACGACTTGGCGCGTGCGGCGCAGGGCAACTGCGGCGCATTTACCGCCGCACTGCGCAGCTACACCAAAAACCTCGAAGAGCACATCCGCACCGAAGAGCGCGACATCCTGCCGCTGGCGCGCCAAGTGCTGCTGGCCGAAGACTGGGTCGTCATCGACAAAGCCTTTGCCGACAACGACGACCCGTTGTTTGGCCAGCAAGCCACCGAGCAGTACCGCGAGCTGTACCACCGCATCGTCGCGCTGGCGCCCGAGTCGGTCGGCTTGGGCAGCCAAAGCGCCGGCCAACTCAAGCCCGAAGCGCCGAGCAAAGCCGATGTGCTGTTGGCCATCAAAGGCATGGACAGCCATTACGGCCGCATCCAAGCGCTCAAAGGCCTGAGCATGGAAGTGCGCCGGGGCGAAACCGTGGCGCTGGTCGGTGCTAACGGCGCGGGCAAAACGACGTTTTTGCGCACCTTGTCGGGCGTACAGCCGATGAGTGCGGGTCGCATTTACTTTGACGGCGCCGACATCAGCAAACTGCGCTCAGACCTGCGCATGCGCAGCGGTATTTGCCAAAGCCCGGAAGGCCGCCAAGTGTTTGGCCCGCTGTCGATTGAAGACAACCTGCGCCTGGGGGCCTACACCCAGCCCAAAACCCAGGTCGAAGGCGACATGGAAAAAGTCTTTGGCATGTTCCCAATCCTGAAAGAAAAGCGCGCTTTGCCCGCTGGCACGCTCTCGGGCGGCCAGCAGCAAATGCTGGCCATTGGCCGCGCGCTGATGGGCCGGCCCAAGCTGCTGCTGCTGGACGAGCCGTCGATGGGCTTGGCACCGCTGCTGGTGGAAGAAGTGTTTA
>JAGNUJ010000157.1 GCA_017987055.1 Giesbergeria sp. | reverse complement strand
CGGTGGTGCTGGTGTTCTTGGTGATGTTCTTGTTTTTGCAGAACATTCGCTACACCATCATTCCGACGCTGGTGGTGCCGATTGCGCTGCTGGGCACCTTTGCCACGCTGCTGGCGCTGGGCTTTTCGATCAACGTGCTGACCATGTTTGGCATGGTGCTGGTGATCGGCATCGTGGTGGACGATGCGATTGTGGTGGTCGAAAACGTCGAGCGCATCATGACCGAGGAGGGTTTGCCGCCGCTGGAGGCGACGCGCAAGGCGATGACTCAAATTTCGGGCGCCATTGTTGGCGTGACGCTGGTGCTGATCTCAGTGTTTGTGCCGTTGGCGTTTTTCTCTGGTTCGGTCGGCAACATCTACCGCCAGTTCTCGGCGGTGATGGTGGCCTCGATCGCCTTCTCGGCCTTCTTGGCGCTGTCGCTGACGCCGGCGCTGTGCGCGACGCTGCTCAAGCCAGTCGAGGCCGGTCACCACCACGACAAAAAAGGTTTCTTTGGCGCCTTTAACCGGCGCTTTAACCAAGCCACCAAGGGCTACGAAAACTTGGTGACGCGCATCCTGCGCCGCGCCGGGCGCTACATGGTCATCTACGTCGCCATCATGGGCGTGGTTGCGCTGATGTACACCCGCCTGCCGACCTCGTTCTTGCCGGCGGAAGACCAAGGCACGCTGCTGGTCAACGTGCAACTGCCCCCCGGCGCCACGCTGGAGCGCACCAAACAAGTGATGGAAAAGGTGGAGGGCTTCATGCTGAAGCAGCCGGAAGTGCAAAGCATGGTCGGTGTGCTGGGCTTTAGCTTCTCCGGTCAGGGCCAGAACGCGGCACTGGCGTTTGTCACGCTCAAGGACTGGTCCGAGCGCACCGGGCCGGGGCAGGACGCGACGTCACTGGCCGGGCGGGCCTTTGGCGCGCTCTCGGGCGTGCGCGATGCTTTCATTTTCCCGCTCAGCCCGCCGCCGATTCCTGAACTGGGTTCGGCCAGTGGCTTTACCTTCCGCCTGCAAGACCGCGGCGGCGCCGGCCCTGCCGCCCTGCTGGCAGCGCGCAACCAATTGCTGGGGTTGGCCGCCAAAAGCCCGATCTTGGCGCAGGTGCGCGCCGATGGTCTGGAAGACGCGCCGCAGTTGCAAATCGACATTGACCGCGACAAAGCCAGCGCGCTGGGTGTGGATTTTTCCAGCATCAACACCACGCTGTCGACGGCGCTGGGTTCGCGCTACGTCAACGACTTTCCCAACCAAGGCCGCTTGCAGCGCGTGGTGGTGCAGGCCGATGCGCCGGCGCGGATGCAGCCTGAAGACCTGATGAAGCTGTACGCCAGCAACAACCAAGGCCAGCCGGTGCCGTTCTCCGCCTTTGCCAGCACCCACTGGGCTAATGGTGCGATGCAGTCGGTGCGCTACAACGGCTACCCGGCCTCGCGCATCAGCGGCGGCGCCGCGCCCGGCTACAGCACGGGCGCCGCGATGAATGAGATGGAAAAACTCGCGGCCCAGCTGCCGCAAGGCTTTGGCTACGAGTGGACTGGCCAGTCGCGCGAAGAAAAACTCGCTGGCTCGCAGGCCATCATGTTGTACGGCTTTGCGATCTTGGCGGTGTTCTTGTGCTTGGCCGCGCTGTATGAAAGCTGGTCGATTCCGCTGTCGGTGATTTTGGTGGTGCCGCTGGGCGTCATTGGTGTGCTGATGGCCACCTTGCTGCGCGGCTACTCCAACGATGTCTACTTTCAGGTCGGCCTGATCACCATCATTGGTTTGTCGGCCAAGAACGCGATTTTGATCATCGAGTTCGCCAAAGACCTGCAAGCGCAAGGGCGCACCGTGGTGCAAGCTGCCATCGAAGCGGCACAACTGCGTTTTCGGCCGATTTTGATGACCTCGCTGGCCTTCATGCTGGGCGTGATGCCGCTGGTGTTGGCCTCGGGCGCCAGCTCGGCCAGCCAGCGTGCCATCGGCACCGGCGTGATCGGCGGCATGATTACTGGCACGGTGCTGGCGGTGTTCTTTGTGCCGGTGTTCTTCGTCGTGGTGCGCACCCTGTTCAAGGGCAGCGCCCGCCAGCAAAAAATGTACGCTGCCCACGCCGAAGCGGCCGGCGTTCAAGCCCATGCAGCCAATGGAAGTACCCCTCCCCATGCGTAAAAACCGACTCTCCCCCCGGCTGGCGCTGAGCGCTATTGGCGCTGCTGCGGCACTGCTGCTGGCCGGCTGCTCGCTGACGCCCACCTATGAGCGCCCTCAAGCGCCGATAGCGACGCAATGGCCAGATCAAACGACCAGCGGCGCTAGCGTCCACAGCGCAGCAGAGGCTTTGGCCAGCGCTGACATCGCGTGGCGCGACTTCTTCCAAGACGCGCAACTGCAGCAGCTGATTGCGCTGGCGCTGCAGAACAACCGTGACCTGCGCATTGCCGTGCTCAACATCGAGCAAGCGCGCGCGCAGTACCGCATCCAGCGCGCCGACCAGCTGCCCACCATCGGTTTGGGCGCCTCGCAATCGCGCCAAAGCCCCGGCAACGGCAGCGGTGGCAGCGACGGCGATAGTGGCGGCGGCGGCATTGCCAGCGTCGCCGTCGGTGGGCTGAGCCTGAACGCCTTTGAGCTGGACTTTTTTGGCCGCGTCAGCGCCCTGAGCGAAGCCGCCCAAGCGCGCTATTTGGCGACCACCGAAGCGCGCAAAACGGTGCACATCAGCCTGATTGCCTCGGTCGCCAGCAGCTACTTGGGCTGGCTGGCCGATAACGAGCTGCTGGCGCTGACGCGCGAGACGCTGAACACGCGCGAAGAGTCGCTCAAGCTGACCAAGCTGCGCTTTGACAACGGCGTCTCGTCTGAGCTGGACTACGCCCAATCGCTCGCGCTGCACGAAGCTGCCCGCGCCACGCTGGCGCAAGCCCAGCGCCAACGCGCCCTGAGCGAAAACGCCTTGACGCTGCTGATTGGCCAACCGCTGCCAGCCAAGCTGCCCGCCAGTACCATGCGCCTGAGCAGCGCCGCTGTGCTGGCCGATGTGCCCGAAGGCCTGCCCAGTGATTTGCTAGAGCGCCGCCCCGACATCCGCCAAGCCGAGCAGCAACTGCTGGCGGCCAACGCGCAAATTGGCGCGGCGCGCGCGGCGTTTTTTCCGCGCATCAGCTTGACCGGCTCGCTCGGGCGTGCCAGCACCGGGCTGACCGGTTTGTTTAGCAGCGGCGACTCGGTGGGCGCGTGGAGCTGGGCGGGCCAACTGGCGATGCCGCTGTTTGATGCCGGGCGCAACCAAGCCGGCCTTGAAGTGGCGCAAACCCAGCGCGACATTGCCATTGCCCAGTACGAAAAAACCGTCCAAAGCGCCTTTCGCGAAGTGGCCGACGCTCTGGCCGGGCGCGCTACTTTGGGCGAGCAGCTGGCCGCGCAAAAAGCCCAAGCCCAAGCCCAAGCCAACGCCTTTCGCTTGGCCGATTTGCGCTACCAAAACGGCGTAGCCAACTACTTGGAAGTGCTCGATGCGCAGCGCGCGCTGTTTGCCACCCAGCAAGCGGTCACGCAAACTGCGCTGGCGCAGCGGCAAAACCAAGTGGCGTTGTACAAGGCGCTGGGCGGCGGCTGGAATGCCGAAGCTGTGCTGCCAGCGGCCGTGCCGGGGGTAGCGGCGCTGTAAGCCGAAACCGGCGCTGTCAAAAAAAGGAGCACGTTGCGCACGCCATTGCTAAGTTTCAAGGTGTTTTTGTCTTGAAACGCATTGAAATAACGCGCTACATGCTCTTTTGTTGGTGGTTTAGGCGGCTGGTGCCTGCTTGGTTGATGTCAGCAGGCAACAAAAAAAAGCCGCACAGTCTTGAGAACTGTGCGGCTTTGATTTGGTGCC
>JAGNUJ010000156.1 GCA_017987055.1 Giesbergeria sp. | reverse complement strand
AATCTGCAAAAAGATGCTGCGGGTGATGTCTTCGCCGGTTTTGGCATCGCGCACCACCAAGCTTTGGTGGGCCATCACCAACTGCTTGACCTCGGCCAGCGTGATGTAGGTGGAGGTGTCGGTGTCGTAGAGACGGCGGTTGGGGTATTTTTTGATGACGCGCTGCGAGGATTTAGAAGCGGCGGGGGCGTTGGTATCTGGCACGGCGGACTTTCTGAGACTAAAGCGCATAAAGCGTACAGGCAAAAAAAAACCGCCCAATATTGGACGGTTTTTTTATTTTAAGCTTCTCGCATTTTTTGATGCTGGTTGTCATCAAAAGAGAAGTCTTGGTAGGCGCGATTGGACTCGAACCAACGACCCCCACCATGTCAAGGTGGTGCTCTAACCAGCTGAGCTACGCGCCTGTGTTTTGTACAGAACCAAGAGTATAGCCTTAGAAATTAGCGCTTTTGGGCAATTGCAGAAAAATCTGCAAAATTACCCAAATCGCGTTCAGTCTCGCGCTCTCGCTAACGCCGCCGCGCCCAGCGCACACCTTTGACCAGCGCCACCACGCCCAGCACCTTGTTCAACTTGGCCGAGCTGAGCACTTCGACCGTAAACGTCATCCACGCCGTGCCTTTGATGGACTGGGTTTGTACGCCGATGACGTTCATCTTTTCTTTGGCAAACACTTCTGAGATATCGCGCAGCAGGCCTTGGCGGTCCGAGGCTTCAACCGCCACGTCCACCGGGTACACGGCAGCGCCCTCGATGGATTTGGGCGTGCCCCACTCGACATCAATCAAGCGCTCGGGCGTGCGCGCGGCCAGCTCGCGAAAGTTGCTGCAGTCGGTGCGGTGTACGCTGACGCCCTTGCCGCGCGTAACAAAGCCGCCAATCGCGTCCGGCGGTGCGGGTTTACAGCACTTGGCCAACTGCGTCATCAATGAGTCAATACCGACCACCAACACGCCGCCTTTGGGCGTTTTTTCAGTGTTGCGGGCTTTTTTCAGTAGCAAATAATCATCAGCCTGTAGCACCGGTTCGGGTGGGCGCAGCAAGATTTCGATGTTGCGCAGCGAGAAATCGTCTTTGCCGACGGCTTCAAACAAAGCATCGGCCGACTTGAAGCCCAGCTGCGCCGCCAAGTCCTCTAGGCGCATCGCCGTTTTGCCTTCGCGCTGCAGCAGCTTTTCGACCGATTCGCGCCCCCGGGCGATGGTTTCGTGCTGCGCTAGGGCATTGAACCAAGCGCGCGCCTTGGCACGGGCACGGTGGCTATTGAGGTAGCCCAACTCCGGGTTAAGCCAATCGCGCGACGGGCCACCCTCTTTGGCGGCAGTGATTTCAACGGTTTGGCCATTTTTCAGCGGGGTGTTGAGCGGCACCATCGCACCATCGACGCGCGCGCCACGGCAGCGGTGCCCCAAGCTGGTGTGTACCAAATAGGCAAAGTCCACCGGCGTCGCGCCTTGGGGCAGCTCCACAATGGCGGCATCCGGCGTGAGCACATAAATGCGGTCATCAAACAGCCCACTTTGCTGCGGCGCAGCACCCGACATGTCGCGCTCCCACGCCAGCAACTGGCGCAGGACGGCGATTTTGGCGTCGTAGTCGCCCGTGGCCGATACGCCGACATAGCCCTTGGTGCCCGCCTCTTTGTAGGCCCAGTGCGCTGCCACGCCGTTTTCGGCATGGTCGTGCATCGCTTGGGTGCGGATTTGAATCTCAATGGCCTTGCCGGTTTCATCACGCACCACCGTGTGCAGTGACTGGTAGCCGTTGGCCTTGGGTTTGGCGATGTAATCGTCAAACTCTTCGACGATAGGCAGGTATTGCGCATGCACCCAGCTCAGCGCGGCGTAGCAGTCTTTGACGTTGGGTACCACCACGCGCAAGGCGTGGATATCAAACACCTGATGGAATTGCAGCGACTTGCCACGCATCTTTTTGACGATGCTGTAGATGTGCTTAGGCCGCCCTTGCACGCTGGCACTGATGCTGCGCGCGCGCAATTCAGACTCGACCCGGCTGCTCAGTTGCGCCATGTAGGCCTCGCGCTCGACGCGCTTTTCATCCAGCAGGCGCGCGACGTCACGGTAGGTTTCTGGCTCCAAAAAGCGAAACGCTAAATCTTCCAGCTCCCACTTGAACTGCCAAATGCCTAAGCGACTGGCCAATGGCGCAAACACCTGCAGCGCTTCACGCGCCATGCTGGGCGAGACTGGGCGCTTGCTGGCGGCGTAATAACGCAGCGTTTGCAAGCGCGAGGCCAAGCGCAACATCACCACGCGCAAATCGCGCGAAAACGCCAGCAGCATCTTGCGCACGTTCTCGGTCTGCACCGCCGAGTCGTCCACCTGCTGCGCCGAGGCCTGCAGCGCCTGCGCGTGCTGTTGCACCCTCATCAGCTTGGTGGTCTCCACCGCCAGCGCGGCAAATTCGGGACCGAAGGCTTTGCCAATCACCTCAGCGGGCTTGTTCAGGTGGATGCAGGCATGGACTAAATAAATCGCCGCCTGCATGGCCTCGGAGCTGCCAATCGACTTGAGCATGGCCGAGACCGCATCGGTGTGGGCTAAGGCGTTTTCGCCAGTTTGCAACACCTCCTCGCTGATGAGCGGCTGGGCAAACGCCCGCGCACGCGCCACAGTATTCATCTGCTCAGGCAACGCATGCGCGGTAGCAGTCAGTAGGCTAGGAATGGCGTCTAAGCTGTGCTGCGCCGCAGCAGCGCCAGTCGCCGCTGTAGGAGTTACTTTCATGCAGCAGCCTTGTCGGACGCACTCCACAAAAAATCGCGCACCAGCGCCACTTGGTCGGGCGCTATCAGCGTCGGCGCATGGCCGACGCCGGCAATCTCCACCACCTGCGCACGCGGACCGCGCTGGGCCATTTGCTGCGCGGTGGCAACGCTCAGCAAGTCAGATTCGGCACCGCGCAGCACCAAAGTGCCAGCGGTGATTTGGTCGTACAACTGCCACAGCTGCTGTTCAGCCACCAGCGCGCCCTCTTGTGTCAGTGACTTGAATGCCTCGGCAATGGCCGGGTCGTAGTGCAGCGTCAAACCGCCACCGGGCAGCGCGCGCAGCATCGGGCGCGACAGCTGCAGCCACTGCGCTGGCGTGTGTGGGCCAAAGCTGCTCGAGACCATCCACAGCACATCAGCGGCTTGCTGCTCGGTCTCAAAGCGCAGCGGCTGGCCCACATACTGGCCAATGCGCGACAGCGCTGACCACTCCAGCGTCGGCCCGACATCGTTGAGCACCAAGCGGCGCACCGGCACCGGCAGTGGCAGTCCCGACTGGCCGGCGATACCCATACCAATCAACCCGCCCATGCTGGTGCCGACCCAGTCGAGCGTCTCCATCGGCGCATCGGCGTGTAGCGCAGCCAGCAGCGCCAGCATGTCGGCGGCGTAATACGGCACTTGATACGCCTGCGGCTCGGCCAGCCAATCGCTGTGGCCGCGCCCTGCCACATCGGGGCAAATCACACGGGCGTGCTGGCTCAACTCGCGTGCCAGCGTGTCGAAATCGCGCCCTTGGCGCGTCAATCCGTGGACGCACAACACCACGTGCGGGTGCTGTGGGTTGCCGGTGTTATTCCACTCCCAGTACGCCATGCGGTGGCCAGAAATGGACGCAGAGCCAACGATTTCGGCGGCTTTGGGGGTGGTTAAAGAAGGTGCGGCAGCAATGCCGGGGCAAAAGACGTTTTTCAGCCTAGGTTCAATCATCGGTTTAGGCTCCAAAACATGGCTTGATAATGGTTGCGGTGCATCGTAATTCATTCTTCATTCGGAGACTTCTCATGCTTAAAGGCAAAACTGCCCTCATCACCGGTTCGACCAGCGGTATTGGTCTGGGTATCGCTAAAGCGCTGGCGCGCCAAGGCGCCAACATCGTGCTCAACGGCTTTG
>JAGNUJ010000002.1:15768-32084 GCA_017987055.1 Giesbergeria sp. | reverse complement strand
CAGCCTCTGTGAAGCAGGAACCCACCGAAGCGACTATGCACGAGGCGTCTCATGCGTAGCACCGTAGGAATCCCCCTCCTTCCCGCGCAAGCGGTGGCCGAAGGCCAAGGTGGGGGAGGATGTCAATAAAAATATGGCGCGGCGTGAGGGATTCGAACCCCCGACAGTCCGGGTAGAAGCCGGATACTCTATCCAACTGAGTTAACGCCGCAAGCCGCCGATTCTACGGTTGATTGATGCCGCCTCTGGCCGCTTCGGTGAGTGCGCCCAATTCTTTATAAAAAAGATAGCTGCTAGCGCACGTATCTATTAGGCTAGAGGCCAATTTAATCCAAAACTTTAGCTTCATTCAGTTTCTTCAAAAATCAACGCCGGCGTGGCCATGATGCGGGCGGTGTCAGACAAGTCGCCAATCACCCGGTGGGCAAAATAGCTGCTTTGGGTGTCTGGCTCCAGCGCAGCGACCACCAAAGACGCCAAGGGCTGGTTCAGCGGCACGTAGTAGCTGCCAGCGGGCACGTCGATGGCGCTGCGCACCAAGGCCACTTGCACTCGCTGGGGGCTGCTTTGGCCATTCAGAGTGGCCAGCGCTTCTTGCGGCGTAACGGCAGAGCCGCCGGTTTGCTGGTAGCTGTCGGCCAGCAACGTGCCTTGCTCGGCAACGCGCAGCACTTGTACGCCAAGCAGACTCAAACGCTCGATAGCCGTGCTGGCGCTCGCCGCCAGCCAGTAGCCGCATGGGCGTGCGCGTGATTCCAGCGGACGCAGTTTCAGGCTCGAATTCCAGTCCACCTGCAGCACTTTGTCGGCACCCGTTTGCGGGTCAAGCAGGGTGATATCGCGCTGCTCGGGGGTGCCGGCGGCGTCGATGGTGACTTGGTCGCGGCAGGCCTGCGCGCTGGTGTCGCGCACCACAAATGAGCGCACTTGCTCCAAGCTATCAGCGCGCTCGATGCTGCTGTGCAGGGCACTGGTGATGGCGGTGACATGCGTGTGAACGCGCCGCTGGAGGTGGGTGTGACCCAAACCAATGCCGCGCGATTCGATGGCGAAGCTGACCGCGTTTTTTAGGCCGTTGACGTTGCGGGCGCTCTCGGGGCGCGCATCGCCCATAGACAACTGCACATCATTGGGTTCGTCCGAGAGGGTGTAAATCCACTGGCTGCTGAGGTTTTGCGTTTTAAGCGCCCGCTCCATTGGCTGGTAGTACCACTCTTGCGAGGCTTTGGTCAGAAAGGCCGGCATGTTGGGCGAGGTGGCGTATTGCAGTAGCGCGTCGTAAGACTGCAGGGCGTTGAATTTTGCTAGGTATGGCCCGGCCACGGTGTATTCATGTGCATCCAGCACGGCGATGGGATGGTAGTCGCGCACCAACACCGCCAGCGCGCGTGCTTCGGGAGTGCTAAGTACCAAATGGTCGCGGTCCAAGTCGGTGCCGTTAGCGGTGGCGTGGGTGCCAGCCTCAGCGCCATCGGGGTTGGCGCGCGGCACGATGATGAGGTTCAGGCGCTCGGCCAAATTTTCGAGTTGGCCCTGGGCGAGCTCTTGCGCAATTGCCAGCAAAGCTTCGCTGCTGGCGGGTTCGTCGCCATGTTGTTGGCCCATCAGCACTACCGTGGGCCGCTGGGTGGCAGCTAAGTGGTTGGGAGTCACGCCCAAAGCGCGGGTCACGACCAATGCTTCAATCGGTGTACCGTTTTGCGAGCGGCCAATCTCTAACACCGTGGCGCGCGTTCCGTTGGCGGTGGGCACCTTGCTCAAGTTGTGCAGCCACTGGCTCAATTCGGCGTTGGTGGTGAAGGTGTGCCGCCCAGGTGCCAGCCCCGGTGTGCTGTAGCGAATGCCGGGATCTGCAAAGCGCGCAGCCACAGCGCCGCTGTAGGGCAGCTCGCCAATCTCGCGCATTGGCACCGGGATGGTGGTGGCACTGGAGGGGGTCTCTGGCAAAGATGGCGGCGCAGGCGGCGCTGTAGTCACCGCCTCTGGCGCGGCACTAGGCTTGACCCAAGGTGGTACGCCGCCCAAGGGACGCTGCTTTGGCGGCAGTGGCGCGCGGGCGGCCGACCACGGTGGCAACGGCGTACTGGCACAGGCCGACAGCAGCGCCGCTGCGACCAGTGCCGCTGCTACAGGCCAGCCGGTATGGCGCTGGGTGGATACATCAGTGGAGGCGGCAGGTGCGCCAAAGTACGAAGGCAGGGTCATGGTGTGATCAGCGGGTGGTACTGGGCAGGGAGGGTTACAGGCTATCGTTTACACGAAAATTGTTTTAAAGACTGCCTCTTTTATCTGTACATTTGACTATTAAATCAATAGCTGTAACCGCACGTATTTAAAGGGCTAGAGGCTGTTTTTATACAAAAATAAGCCCTTTTAGAGGGCTTATTTTTGGGATTATTAACGGCTGAAAGAGCCGCCACGTGACCCACCTGGGCCGCGCGAGCCGCCGCCGCTGCGGTAGCCACCACCGCCGCTGCCGCCGCGGCGACCGCGTTCGAGCATGCTATCTACGCTGGTACGCATCGGGTCGGGTTGGCCCGAAGGACCAGAGCCACGGCTGGACGGCATGCTGTGGCCGCCGTGGGTACCCAAATGGGCGTTGTCGCGCAAGGGCTGGGCGTCGTTAAAACGGTTGCCGCCACCGCCGCCGGGACGAGCACCACGCGCCGGGCCTTGGCTGCTGCGCGGGCCAGCACTGTGGCCAGCACCGGCACTGGGGCCATTGCGCGGCGCGCTGCTGCGTCCGCCACCGCCGGGACGGCCGCTATTGCCGCCACCACCACCGCCGCCGGGACGGCCGCCGCGCTCGCCCTGTGCGCCCTTACCGGCGCGCATGCGTTCCATCATTTCGCCGCGCGCGGCTTTGGCCGCTGCCTGCATCACGTCGCGGCTTGGCGGCTTGCCGGCACCGCCCCAAATGGTTTGGCGACCCATAGCGATGGGCTCGGCGCGTTCGCCGTCTTCGGGGCCAAAGCCGTCAATGATTTGGACGGGAATCGTTTGCTTGGTAAAGCGCTCGATGTCCATCATGAAGCCCTCTTCGTCCAAGCAGACCAAGCTGACGGCCTCGCCGCTGGCGCCGGCGCGGCCGGTGCGGCCAATGCGGTGCACGTAGTCTTCAGAAACGTTGGGGATTTCGTAGTTAACGACGTGCGGCAGCTCGTCAATGTCGATGCCGCGTGCCGCGATGTCGGTGGCAACCAAGGCGCGCACTTGGCCGCTTTTAAAGCCGGCCAGCGCTTGCGTGCGGGCGCTTTGGCTCTTGTTGCCGTGCAGCGCCATCGCTTCTACGCCGTTTTTGGTCAAAAACTCGGCCACGTTGTTGGCGCCAAACTTGGTGCGGGTGAACACCAGCACTTGGCTCCAGTTGTGCTCTTGGATGATGTGCAGCAGCACTTGTTTTTTCTTGCCACGGCCCACGGGGTGGATCACTTGCGTGATGCGCTGCACGGTGGTGTTGCTGGGCGTGACTTGGATGCTTTGCGGGTTTTTCAGCAGCGTGGCTGCTAGGTCGCGAATTTCGTCGCTGAAGGTGGCCGAGAACAGCAGGCTTTGCTTGTCCTTGGGCACCAGCGCCAAAATTTTCTTCACGTCGTGGATAAAACCCATGTCGAGCATGCGGTCGGCTTCGTCCAGCACCAGCACTTCGACGGTGGACAAGTCCAAAAAGCCTTGCTGTTGCAAGTCGAGCAAACGGCCGGGGGTGGCGACCAAAATATCGACGCCGCGTTTGATGCGGTCAATTTGCGGATTCATGCCCACGCCGCCAAAGACGACGGTGGAGTTCATGTCGAGGTATTTGCCGTATTGGCGCACCGACTCTTCCACTTGGGCGGCCAGCTCACGCGTGGGCGTCAGCACCAGAGCGCGCAGACCCTTGCCGCCAAATTTATTTTTCGGTGCGGCTTCCAGCGACAAGCGGTGCAGCAGCGGCAGCGTGAAAGCCGCCGTTTTGCCGGTGCCCGTTTGCGCACCCGCCAGCAAGTCTTGCCCTGCCAGCACGGCGGGAATCGCCTGTGCTTGGATCGGCGTCGGGGATTCGTAGCCTTGCTCGCGCACGGCTTTCATGATGGCCGGAGCCAAATTCAGATCGTCAAATGTCATGTGTGAAATGCGCCCATCCGGGCGCTGGGTGTCGGCCTGTCGAGGCAGCCCGTGTTGGGTTGCCGAGCCAGTGTCAGGCTGATCTGGTTCAAATGAAGGAGCCCGCAAGGTGTTTTGCATCGTCCCCAGCAGAGAGCTGTATTGCACACAACTGGAGCGTGCAACAGGGGATATTGTCGCATGCGCGGATAATCAGCGGTTTACGCGCGCAGTCGTGCGCCTGTTTTTGCTTTTTGAGGTTTGATTACTACCGATGGCCCAATACGTCTATTCCATGAACCGTGTCAGCAAGACGGTGCCGCCCAAGCGCCAGCTCTTGAAAGACATTTCCCTCTCGTTTTTTCCGGGTGCCAAAATTGGCGTGCTGGGTCTCAATGGCTCGGGCAAGTCCACGCTGCTCAAGATCATGGCCGGGGTCGATAAAGAGTTTGAGGGCGAAGCCATTCCTATGGCCGGCCTGACGATTGGCTATTTGGAGCAAGAGCCCAAGCTCAACGACGAGCACACCGTGCGCGAGTCGGTCGAGGAAGCTATGGGCGCGGTGTTTGCCGCCAAAGCACGCCTCGAAGAGGTCTATATCGCTTATGGCGAAGAAAACGCCGACTTTGACGCACTGGCCGCCGAGCAAGCTGAGCTAGAAGCCATCATCGCCACCGCTGGCACCGACTCCGAGCACCAGCTGGAGATCGCCGCTGACGCGCTGCGCCTGCCGCCGTGGGATGCCAAAATTGGCCTGCTCTCGGGTGGTGAAAAGCGCCGCGTGGCGCTGTGCCGCCTGCTGCTGTCCAAGCCCGACATGCTGCTGCTAGACGAGCCAACCAACCACTTGGATGCTGAGTCGGTCGATTGGCTGGAGCAGTTTTTGCAGCGTTTTCCGGGCACCGTGGTGGCAATTACCCACGACCGCTACTTCCTCGATAACGCCGCCGAGTGGATTTTGGAGATGGACCGCGGTCGCGGCATTCCATGGAAGGGCAACTACAGCACCTGGCTGGAGCAAAAAGGCGAGCGCTTAGCGCAAGAGCAAAAGGGCGAAGAAGCCCACGCCAAGGCGCTCAAGAAAGAGCTGGAATGGTCGCGCCAAAACCCCAAAGCGCGCCAAGCCAAAAGCAAATCACGCCTAGCCCGCTTTGAGGAGCTGAGCGACATCGAATACCAAAAACGTAACGAGACGCTGGAAATCTTCATCCCCGTGGCCGAGCGCTTAGGCCATCAAGTGTTTGAGTTCCACAACGTCAGCAAGTCGTTTGGCGACCGCTTGCTGATTGACAACCTGAGCTTCACCATTCCAGCCGGTGCCATCGTCGGCATCATCGGCCCCAACGGTGCCGGTAAATCGACGCTGTTCAAGCTGCTAGCCGGCAAAGAGCAGCCCGACAGCGGCACGGTGGTGGTCGGCTCGACCGTCAACATGGCTTTTGTCGATCAACACCGCGACGTGTTGGCGAATGAAAAAACGGTGTGGGAAGATGTCTCGGGCGGCCTTGACATCCTCAACGTCGGCAAATTCCAAATGGCCAGCCGCGCTTATTGCGGCCGCTTTAACTTCAACGGCGCTGACCAACAAAAGAAGGTTGGAATGCTCTCGGGCGGCGAGCGCGGTCGTCTGCACTTGGCCAAAACGCTGATTGCCGGCGGCAACGTGCTGCTGCTGGACGAACCATCGAACGACTTGGACGTGGAAACCCTGCGCGCCTTGGAAGACGCCTTGCTCGAATTTGCTGGCAGCGTGTTGGTCATCAGCCACGACCGCTGGTTCCTTGACCGCATCGCCACGCACATCTTGGCAGCTGAGGGCGATAGCCAGTGGACGTTCTTTGACGGCAACTACCAAGAGTACGAAGCCGATAAGAAGAAGCGCTTGGGTGAAGAAGGCGCGCGGCCACACCGTATGCGTTTTAAGGCACTCAAGTAAAGCTGGTGGCGCATCGCTAGTTACAAATTGCTTGGAGTCGCTTTGCTATGTCGTTGCCATCTGCGCCTGTTGTAAGAAACGTCTTTCGCGCCTGCGTCGTCACCGCCGTGCGCGAGAGCGAGGCGCTGATGGCGCAACTGCTCGCGGCCACACGCACTGCCTTGGCCAAAGAGGAGGCAGAAACTCGCAACGTCACCCAACGCGACACGGCTAGCGATGCGCTGCGCCTGCTGGATCAGCACGAGGCGGCGCTGCTCAAGGCCTATCCGATGGCCTTGCTCGAAATCTTTGCCGAAGGGCCAACGGGTGCCAAAACCCGCCAAACTGACCCGACTGGCATGGATTTTGGCGAGCTGTCACTGGTGGACGACGCGCAAGTACAGGCGCAGGTGGAGTTGTCGCGTGCCCAGCAAGTGGCACTGCACACCACCGATGCCGCGCTGACCGAGCTGAACGGCTTGGTCAGCGCCGCTCAAGGTTTGCCGCGTGTGCAGCCCGAGCGCAACCCGCTGCGCCCTGAAAACTACATCCGCGCGCTGCAGCAGGTGATTACTGAAACCGCCGTGCCCAGTAACGTGCGCGAAGTGTGGATGCAGCACATGCGCGACTTACTCGGTGCCGAGCTGGTCGGCTCCTACCAGCGCGCCGCGCAAGCTCTGCGCGAGCATGGTATTGAGCCGGTGGGCTACGGCAGGGTGTCCGCACCGGGTGCGCGTTCAGCACTACCCAGCGGGGCCTCTGGTTACGGCGCTGCTTACGCTGACGGCATGTATGGCGCCCCTTCGGCGTATGGTGTGCCCTCTGTTTACGGTTCGCCGCAATCGGCTTATGGCTCTGCGGGTATGGGGGGTGGCGCAGTGGATGTCGGCGTGCAAGAGGCGTTGCTCACTGTCGGCATCTTGCGCCAGATGCTGGCTGGGGGCGGCGACCCTTATGCCGCAGTACACATGGTGCCACTGGCCAACGGACACACCGCGCCCATCAGCAACTATCACACTGGCCAGCCGGTGCATACGGCTCACGCCAGCTACAACGACTACCCAGTGGCCACCGCCGAGGCCTTGGAAGACATCGCTCAGTTAGAGCGCTTGGTCGGCCGACTCGCCCAGAGTCAGCCCGAACAGGCCTCGCGCAGCGCCTTGCTGGGTACGCAGCGCAGTAAATATGGCACTGGCTACGCAGGCAGCGTCAGCGCAGCAAGTGACCCAGATCCTGCCAGCGCCAGCAGGCAGGTGGTGGCGCGCATGGTGGAGAACATTGCGCAAGACTCGCGCCTGCTGCCTGCGGTGCAGCGCGCTGTGCAAGATTTGGAGCCGGCGATTTGCCAACTGGTGCAACACGACCCCCGGTTTTTCAGCGACAGCGAGCACCCAGCACGCCGCCTACTCGATGAGCTGACCCAGCGCAGTCTGGCATTTCCTGCAGAAGATGCGCCGGGGTTTAGCCGCTTTATGCGCTTAACTAACGAAGTCGTTAGCCACTTGAGCAGCTGCGCCATCACCAGCGCTGCGCCCTTTGAGACCGTACTGAAGGCCTTGCAGACGGCTTGGGACGCGCAAGAGAAAAAAGCCCAAGCGCTGCGCCAAGCGCAAGAAGAGCAGCTACTCAAAACCGAGCAGCGCCAAATGTTATCGGCAAAAATTGCCGCTGGCATCCGCGCCTTATCGGGTGCCGAGCAGGTACCCGAGGATGTGATGGACTTTGCCGCCGGCCCCTGGGCCGAGGTAATAGCGCTGGCGCAAATCGACAACACCGATAAAAAAACGGACGACCCCGGCGGCTATGTGGCGCTGGTGTCCGACCTGTTTTGGAGCGTGCAGCCTGACTTGGCGCGCGCCGACATTGCCCGGCTGCGCGCGCTGGTGCCGGGGTTGCTGCAAACCCTGCGCACGGGGATGCAAAGCATCGACTATCCACTGGCCAAGAGCAATGCGCTGCTGGCGCGACTGTTAAATTTGCACCGCTCCTTTTTGGTGGAGCCAAAGCCGGCTACGCCATCAGCTGGTCCAATGCGGCCACCGCTGCCACAAGAGGCACCGCTGTTGCCCGACTCACCTCCAATGCAAACTGCTGTGCCTGCGCTGGCGATGGCTGAAGCTGCCCAGACAACCGGCGCACCGCTAGACAGCGCTGCTATGGCGTTGCCCTTGAGCTTTGAAGGGCAGTTTGTTGTCGGGGCGTGGATTGAGTTGATCACCAACCAACGCAAAGTGCGCACCCAATTGACTTGGGCCAGTCCGCACAACACCTTGTTTTTATTTACCGCCGCTGATGGCAGTACCCAATCGATGACGCGTCGTATGCGCGACAAGCTGGCCGCTAATGGCACGTTGCGCGTCATCTCGGCACAGCCGGTAGTTGGGCGGGCGCTGGATGCGCTAAACAAGCCAAGCCCAGCAGCGCGCCGCCAGCAGCCAACCAACGATTAATTTCAACTGAAATCTGCTGCGCACGGCAGCCATAGCCCTTGCGCCGTAGTGATGCTGGCCGCCATCTGTACCGCGCGCAGCGTGGCGCGGGCGCTGGCCTCGGCGGCCATCGTTGCCAACAACAACATTCCCGGGTTTTTGCCCGATGCGCCGGTGCCCAGCGTAAACAGCGTGTCGCCGTCGAGCTGCGTGTGTACCGGGTTAATCGTACGCGCCAGCCCATCGTGCGCCGCCAGCGCCAAGCGCTGCGCCTGCGTTTTGCTGATGACGGCATCGGTGGCAATCACGCCAATGGTGGTGTTGGTGCCCGGCAGCACCGACTGGGCCAGTTCGCCGTGCAGCAGGGCGCGGCGGCTGCCCAGCAGCTGCAAACCATCAGCCGTGCGGGCACCGGCCAGCACTTGGCCGCTGTCCGGGTCAAGCACATCGCCGACGGCGTTGCAGGCAATCAGCGCGCCGACCGTGATGCCATCGACCGTGACCGAGGCGGTGCCCACACCGCCTTTCATAGCACGCGCCATGCCAAACAGTTTGCCGACGCTCGCCCCAGTGCCCGCACCAACATTGCCCTCTGCCGGATCGGCGCTGGACGCCGCCACGCAGGCCGCGTAGCCCGCCGCCGCATCGGGGCGCACGCGCATGTCGCCGACCATCAAATCAAACAGCACCGCCGCCGGCACCAGTGGCAGCCGAGCCACGCCGACATCCAAACCGACACCTTGTTCTTCCAGCCAGCGCACGGCGCCAGTCGCCGCGTCCAGCCCCCAAGCACTGCCGCCGGCCAGCACGATGGCGTGGATTTTTTCGACCAAATTGCACGGATCGAGCAAGTCAGTTTCGCGCGTGCCGGGCGCTGCACCGCGCACATCGACCCCGCCGACAGCGCCAGCGCGGGCGATGACGACCGTGCAGCCCGTGGGGCGGCGGCTATCGGTGAAGTGGCCAACTTCAATGCCAGCGACGCGGGTGATGGAGCCAGGATCGGTGATTGATGAGGATTGCATATGGCGGCTATGGCGCAAATGGAATGAAGGCGACAACAAAACTATCAAAAAAAGAGCTGCTAGCGCATTCTCAGCAAGGGTTTCAAGCCAAAATAAGCTTGAAACCCTTGTATATCAAGCGATAGCAGCTATCAATTCAAAGTGGTGTTTTAGCGGTAGCTGGTGAAAACACGGGTCGAGACATCGCTGCCCATCAGGTTCTTGGTGACCAGCAGCACGTCATACGGGTCTTTGCGGCCGCCGTATTCGGGGCCGTCCATGCCGGGGCTGCCCACGGGCATACCGGGCACGACAATGCCCAACGCCTTGGGCTTTTCCTTGAGCAGTTTTCTCACATCGGCGGCGGGTACATGGCCTTCGATCAAATAGCCACCGACCAAGGCGGTGTGGCAAGAGCCCAGACGCTGCGGCAGGCCCAGTTGGGCGCGCACGCCGTTGTTGCCTACCTCGTGGACTTTGACGGCAAAGCCGCTTTGCTCCATCAGCACAATCCAGTCTTTGCAGCAGCCACAGCTGGGGTCTTTCCAGACTTCCATGGGTGTTTTAGTGCTGGCGGCGCTGGCCAGCGCGGGAAGGCTGCTCAGGCTGGCGGCAAAGGCGGCCAGCAGCTTGAAGGATTGGCGGCGGTTGGTGGGTTGTTGCATGGTGCTCTCCTGATTCAAAAAAACGCCCTACCGAAACCAAACGCCATGCGCAAGCACACTACTAAAACAATAGCTGCTAGCGCACGTATTTAAAGGGCTAGAAGCCATTCTAGCTATAAATTTAGTATCATGCACCGATGATTTCACACCTGCCCGGCTATTCAGTGTCCCAGCGCCTGTGGCGCACGCCGCTGCGCTGGGCGCTGGCGTGGGGACGCATTATTTATTTGGGCGCGGTCGTGCTGGTGCTGGTGTTGTCGCCGTCGAGCTACACCCGCACCGCCCGGCGCAGCCTGATGCACCACGTCTACCACGCCACGGCGCCCAACCTGATGGGCTTTACCGTGCTGGCGGCGCTGCTGTGTTTGGTGATTACGCACATCGTCGTCGTCACTGCGCTCAGTTACGGCCTGTCGCGTTACGCGCTGGAGATGGTGATTCGGGTGCTGGTGCTAGAGCTGATTCCGCTGACAGCGACGCTGTTTGTCGCCATGCGCTGCACCATTGCGCACGGCGCGCAGTTGGCCAAGCTGCGCCAGTCGGGCTACTTGGCGCAGCTGCGCAGCCACGGCTGTGACCCGGTGCGCATGGAGCTGCTGCCGCGCGTAGTGGCCGGGGTGTTTGCCAGCATCACGCTGGCGGCGCTGTCGTGCGTGGTGGCGCTGGTGATGGCGTATTTGAGCGTCTATGGCTTCAATTTGGCCGGCCTGCCTTCGTACACGCGCATGTTTGGCCACGTGTTTGCGCCGGCGGTGACGCTGGTGTTTGTGCTCAAAACGCTGTTCTCTAGCATGGCGGTGGCACTGATTCCGGCCACGGCGGGTCTGTATGACACCGGCGAACGCGCGCGGCCTGACTCGGAGCTGGGCGGCCTAGCGCGGATGTTTGCGGTGCTGCTGCTGATTGAAGTGGTCTCGCTGGTCGGCAATTACTATTGACGCGCCATGACTGAATCAACTTCACCAAATTCTCCTTGCCCCGCTGCTGCGCCGTTGCCGCCGCCCGAGACGCTGCGCCCCGTCGCGCATTTGCAGCTCAAAGCGATGGCGCTGCTGCTGTTTACGCTGGCGCTAATTCTTGGCTCGGGCGTGTATTTGCTGTACGCACGCGGCGCGTTTGAGCCGACGCAAACACTGGTGCTGACGGTGGACGACTCTGAAGGCGTGGTCGTTGGCATGGACATGACGTTCTCGGGCTTTCCGATTGGCCGGGTGCGCCGCATTGAGCTGACCGAGGGCGGCAGCGCCCACATCATCGTGGACGTGCCGCGCAAAGATGCGCACTGGCTGCGCGAGTCGAGCATCTTCACGCTGGTGCGCGGCTTGGTCGGCGGCACCACCATCAAGGCCTACAGCGGCATCCTGACCGACCCGGTGCTGGCACCCAACGCCGTGCGCCCAGTGCTGCGCGGCGACGCGACGGCGGAAATTCCGGTGCTGGTCGGCTCGGCGCGCGAATTGATCAACAACCTCAACACGCTGACCGGCCCGGGCTCGCCGCTGGGTGTGACGCTGGACAACGTGCAGGTGCTGACCGAGCGGCTGAAAAACCCCGGCGGCCTGCTGCAAGTGTTGATGGGCAGCGAGGCCGATGCCAAAAAGCTGGCCATCACGCTGGACCGCACCAACGCGCTGCTGGCCCGGGTGGACGGCATGGCCGCCAAAGCCGACACGCAGGTGTTTGGCCCCGGCGGGGTGATGCCTGAAGTGCGCGCTACGGTGGTGCAACTGAACGGCCTGCTGAGCGATACGCGCGCCAGCCTGAAAAAAGTCGATGCCGTGCTGGCCGAGGCCCAAGCCGTTGGCGCCAACGTGCGCGAGGGCACGGCCGACTTGGGCGCCCTGCGCGCCGAGGTCGAAAGCAATCTGACGCAAATCGAAAGCTTGGTCAATGAGATCAACCGCAAATGGCCGTTTGCCCGCGAACACCGGGTGAAGCTGCCATGAAGCTGCGTCCTGTCCGCTCTTTTTTATTAGTTGCTGCGCTGGTGCTTTTGAGTGGCTGCGCCAACCATCCTCCGGTGCCGGACTGGCAAATGAGCGCCGACAGCACAGCGCAACGTGCAGTCGCCGCCTTTTTACAGGGCAAGCAGCGATTAGAAAAACTCGAATTCGAGCGCGCCCGCGCCGCCACCGCCCGCACCGGCGACCCGGTGCTGCTGGCGCGCGTCGAGCTGCTGCGCTGCGCTGCGCAAGTGGCCAGCCTGCACATCGAACCCTGCACCGCGTTTGAGGCGCTGCGCGCCGATACGGGGATGGCCGAGCAGGCCTATGCCGACTATCTGGCTGGCCGCTTGGATGTCAACCGCATTACGCTGCTGCCTATCGCACAGCAAAGCGTTGCCACTGCTGCCAACCCTGCCGCTGCGCTGCAAGCTATCACCGAGCCGCTGCCGCGCCTCGTCGCTGCAGGTGTGCTGCTGCAAACCGGTCGCGCTGATCGGGCGGTGATGGCATTGGCCACTGACACGGCGTCGGCCCAAGGCTGGCGCAGGCCGCTGCTGGCGTGGCTGCTGCTGCAAAGCAAAAGCGCGCAATCAGCGGGTGACGCAGACGAAGTCGCCCGTCTGCAGCGGCGCATTGCCATCGTTGAATACGGCGCAATGCCAGAAAGCAAACCGTGACCGCGCCCCTCGCCAAAACCGCGTTCACCCAAACGTGGATGGCGCTGGCCGTGCGCGCGATCGAGCGCAGCGGCCCGCTCGACGACGCCGACGCGCTGGCCGAAGCCATGCGCTTGCACCCCCAAGCCCAACAGCGACAAGAACGCCTGCGCGAACGCGCTTGGCTGCTGGGTCAGCGCTTGGGGCTGGATACGCATCTGGCCCATTGGCGCGACGCGGCTTGGCTGCTGAGCGCAGTGCTGACGCTGGCGGTGCTGCTGCTGGCCAATGGCATCGTCTTTGCCATGTTGAGCGATGGGCGCAGCATCAACGCGGGCAGTGCGTTTGTGGCGGCGTTGGGCATCCACGCGCTGACTTTGCTGCTGTGGCTGGCGGGCTTGTTGCTGGCAGGGCACTTGCCGGGCGCGGGTGCCAGTGTGTCGCTGGGACGGTTATTGCTGCAGCTGCTGGCGCGCTGGCCGTGGGGCACGCGGCTGCAAAAGCCCCATGCGCTGGCGCTGGTCAGCGCCGCTAAAGAGTTGCTGCGCGCGTCGCGCTTGGCACCGTGGGCGTTTGGGCTGGTCAGCCACGTGGTTTGGACGGCCTCGTTTGTGCTGGTGCTGCTGGGCTTGCTGCTGGCGTTTGCCCTGCGCCAATACCAGTTGACGTGGGAAAGCACCATCCTCAGTCCCGCGTTTTTTGATGCGTTTGTGCAGATCACCGGCTGGTTGCCTGGGCTACTGGGTTTTGCGGTGCCTGAAGGCGTGGCGTCTTTGCAGATCGATGCGGTCACGGGGCAATTGGCGATTCCCGCCCGCACTGGCGCGCTGTGGCTGCTGGGTTGCGTGCTGGTGTACGGCCTGTTGCCGCGTTTGCTGTGCGCCGCGCTGTGCTGGGGCGTGTGGCAGCGGCGCAAAAATCGGGTGGCGCTGGACACGGCAGAGCCGTATTTCCGGCAGTTGCTGGCGCGCTTTGCAGCGCTGCAGCCGTCGCGCATTACGGATGTGGAGCAGGTTGCGCCGAGCGCCGCGCCGACCGCGCCGCTGCTTGGCGGTGCTTATCAACCGGTGCTGGCGCTGGTGGCCTTTGAACTGACCGCGCCGCTTGAATGGCCACAGCCATTGGCGCAGCAGGCCGCGCTGGTCGAAAGCATTGCCGGCAGCATCGAAGAGCGCAGCCGCATCTTGGCCGCGCTGGCGCAATTGCGTCCGCAAGCCTTGGTGCTGGTGTGTGATGCCAGCGCCACCCCCGACCGAGGCACCGAGCGGTTTTTGCGCGATGCCGCCCACCACGCCCAGCACAGCGCGCTATGGCTGTATGGCCAGAACCCCAGCGCACCCGTGCCGCCGCCGCGCTGGCACGACTGGCTAGATAAGCCCAATGCGCCGCAACTGACGTGCCTGCACAATTTGTGCGAAGTCCAAAGCTGGATAAAAAAACGCCATGACCGCACCGATTGACATTGCCGTAGTTGGCCACACCAACGTCGGCAAAACCTCGCTCTTGCGCACGCTGGTGCGGCGGCGCGACTTTGGTGAAGTTTCTGACAGCCCCGGCACTACGCGCCATGTTGAAAGTGTCGATTTGTACATCGACGGCACCAGCGCCGTGCGCTACCACGACACGCCGGGCTTGGAAGACTCCGCCGCGCTGCTGCATTACCTAAAAACGCTGCTGCCCGACGCCACGCCGGTCGAGCGCGTGCGCGCCTTTTTGCGTGGCCCCGAGGCCAAGGCCGCGTTTGAGCAAGAGGCCAAAGTGCTGCGCACACTGCTGGCCTGCGACGCTGCCATCTACGTCATCGACTGCCGCCAAGCGGTGCTGCCCAAATACCGTTACGAGATTGAAATCCTCGCCGCCTGCGCCAAGCCGGTGATGCCGGTGCTCAACTTCAGCAACCACCCGGCCAGCCACGCAGCGCAGTGGCGCGAGACGCTAACGGCGTATCACCTGCACACCTGCGTGCAGTTCGACGCCGTGGCGCCCTTCATGGGGGCCGAGCGCCAGTTGTACGAAGACCTAGGCGTGCTGCTGCGCGAGCGCCGCGCGCAGTTGCAAGACGTCATCGACGAGCTCGATTGGCAAAGCCTAGAGCGCCGCCGCGCCGCGCGCGAGCTGGTCGCCAGCTTACTGGTCAGCGCCGCCGCCATGCGCCGCGACCTGTCGCCCGCCGATGTGCAGGACGCACAGCGCAAAGCCGCTTTGCTGCGCCGCTTTAAAAAAGATGTTGCTGCGCAAGTCACCGCCTGCGTGCAAGCGCTGCTGGCGGTGTACGGCTTTGACAAAAACGATGCCGAAGTTGATGTGGCGCCGTGGACGCAAGGGCGCTGGGAAGCAGATTTGTTCAACGTCCACACCTTGAAAGACGCCAGCCAAAAGCTGGGCACGGGCGCGGCCGTGGGCGCAGCGGTCGGCTTGGTGGCCGATGTGGCGCTGGCGGGTTTGTCGCTGGGCACCGGCACGGCGCTGGGGGCAGCGGTGGGCGGTTTGGCCAGCCAAGGCTGGAGCCAAGTGCCACGCAAAATCGCCAACCGAATGCGCGGCGTGGAAGAACTGACGCTAGAAAACGCCGTGCTGCTGGTGCTGGCGGACAGCATGCTGCGGCTGTGCGCCGCGCTGGACCAGCGCGGCCATGCCGCATGGCTAAAGATGCATGTGGCACCAGCAACAACGCTGACGCGCCAAGGTCAAGAGTCAAAAGAGGACGACGAAAGTGACTTGCACGCGCTGATCGCCAGCTTGGCTGCGGCGCGCAGTCACCCGCAATGGGAAAACCCGCCAACTGCTCAGGCCAGCACCGATGCCCGCCGCAGCGCCTTGGTCGAGCGCACGGGCCAGCGGCTGCGGGTGCTGCTGCAGCCACCTCAGTGCAGTTAATGCGCTCATAGCGCTCATACGCGGCACAACGCTTCGACACTCTAAAAATATATGTTAAATATGCCCGTACCCCTTTATATGCGAGCGGTACTAGCTATCAAATCAGAAGCAATTGAGAGTTTCAAGCCTGCTGTGGCTGCCCATGCAAGCCATTGCTAAACAAGCTGCCAGCCAGCGGTGGAATGCCCGTTTGCCAGATTTTTTGCATCGAAGCGGTCGACGCGCTTTCGGGTGCTTTATCGCTCTCAAACAGCTGGTAGATGCTGTGGATAAGTTCAGTCTGGGTCTGCACCGAGGCGGCGGCCAGCTCAGCCCAATACTTCTCACTGCCTTCGATGTCTATGGTCAGCGGCACTGACAGCAACTCCAGCCAATCTTGGGATTGCTCTGTGGTGCGCAGCCGTTGGGCGGTAGCCGCATAGTGGACGGACGCCCGGTTGGCCGCTTCTTGCTGGGTTTTACGCACGGATTCCGCGCCACGAAACAGCGCGCTGGCGCACTCGGTCAACCACGCCAGTTGTTGGCGCTGCAGGTCGAAACATTGACTCCAAGGCGTTGGCAGATTGAGTAAGCCCTGTGCCGAATCGCCAAAAGCACCAGAGGCTCCAGAGGTACCGGAGTTGCCGGAGTTGCCGGACGCTGCAGCAGCGGCGCTGAACGCCCGAGCTCCCCTCTTCATTTCTTGATAGTTGGCAGCGCTAGATGCGCTGGAGGTGTGTTTTTGAAAGTGTGGATTGCTCA
>JAGNUJ010000002.1:0-15668 GCA_017987055.1 Giesbergeria sp. | reverse complement strand
CCGGAGTTGCCGGAGTTGCCGGACGCTGCAGCAGCGGCGCTGAACGCCCGAGCTCCCCTCTTCATTTCTTGATAGTTGGCAGCGCTAGATGCGCTGGAGGTGTGTTTTTGAAAGTGTGGATTGCTCATGGGAAATTCCTTTGGCTGGCTAGAGAAAAGATATCGCCAGTCATTAACCCTTTTGCAAGATGGCCGGCGGTACGCGTTGCGTGGCCTTGTCACGACCGAGTCAATGGACAGGCACCACCGATGAATTCTCTTGCGTGTGGACTTTGTGATCTAGAGCCGAAGGTGTAAACAAATCAACAGGACGTCAGCAATTTTTAACTGCCGTGGAATATGGGTGCAGCGCAGCAAAAAATCGCAAAAAACGCTGGGCTATCAGTATGTTTTTATGGTTTGCACGCTGCCTGTGCGCTGAGACAGCACCCCTCCAATGCTGCGGCCCAAACGGCGCTGTTTGGTACTCAAATAGGCCTCTAGCCCAATAAACACCAGCGCTATCAGCTATCAAAAAAGAAAATTTCAGCGTTGGCTGGCGTTTACTGGGGCGATTTTTCTGAGGTGAAAAGATCCCATGCTGCGATGAACAGCGCGGCAATCGCTGGACCGATCACAAAACCGCTCAAGCCAAACAGCGACATGCCGCCCAGCGTCGAAATCAGCACCACATAGTCCGGCATCTTGGTGTCTTTGCCGACCAAGATGGGGCGCAGCACGTTGTCTACCGTGCCAATGACGGCCACGGCAAACACCGTCAGCGTCACCGCTTGCCAGATGGCACCGGTGGCAAAAAAATAAATCGCCACCGGAATCCAAATCAAGCCCGCGCCAATGGCTGGCAACAGCGACAAAAACGCCATCAACACCCCCCACAGCACCGGTCCTTGGATGCTGAGCGCCCAAAAGATAAAGCCGCCCAACATCCCCTGCGTCGCGGCAACAACGATGTTGCCTTTGACCGTGGCGCGAATCACGGTGGTGAATTTTTGGCTCAGGTCGCGCTTGTGGTGCTCTTGCAACGGAATGGCGTTGCGAATGCGCGCCCCCAACACCCGCCCATCGCGCAGCAAAAAGAACAACAAATACAACATGATGCCGAAGCTGACGAGAAACTGAAACGTGTTTTGTCCAATATTGAGCGCCCGCGTAGCGATAAATTGACCGCCCTGCACCGCCGCAGAAGACAGCTTTTGCTGTAGCTCGGCTACGCTGAGCAACCCCAAGCGATCGAGCAGCCCAACCACCCACGCAGGCAGTGCCGCCATGATTTGCTCAAAATAGTTGCCCATATCGAGCTGCCCGGTGCGCAGGCGCTCGTACACATGGCTGGCCTCTTGGATCAGCGATGCGCCCAGCAGCACCATCGGCAAAATCGCCACCACTAGACACAGCGCCAAAGTGGCCAGCGCCGCTGCATTGGGGCGCCCGGGCATACGCAGCAGCAAGCGCCGGTGCAGCGGCGAAAAAATAATAGCCAGCGTCACGCCCCAAAAAATCGCTTCATATAGCGGCCACAAAATGGCCAAAAAGGCCAGCGATACAGCCATCAACAGCCATAAAAAAACTTTACTTTGGAACGAAGAAGGCATCATGGCGAAAAAGAAAAAAAAGGGAGTGCAAAAAGAATTTCAAGCTAGATTAACCCGCCAGTTTTTTACTACTGTCGCTATTTAGCGCAATCGGGCGAAAAAAGACGCTTTGTCTTTAGATTGCTCCGAAGGAGACTGTGTTCGATGGCACAATTGCGCCCGTAACAGGCCCTTCCCAGCCACAGTCGCATCCGCCAACCGGTTCAGCCGTGTCGCGGAAGGTTTCTAAACCAACTAATGCTTTCCAGAGGAAAGCGGAGGTCAGCGGTATATGAGCGAGACAACGTCCGTCTATCAAGCCTATCAAGGCAACACCTATCTCTTTGGCGGCAATGCGCCGTATGTTGAAGAGATGTACGAGAACTACCTGGAAAACCCAGGCAGCGTTCCAGACACTTGGCGCGACTATTTTGACGCACTGCAGCACGTCCCAGCCTCCGATGGCACTGATGCCAAAGATGTGCCGCACATGCCCGTTATCAGCGCTTTTGCCGAGCGCGCCAAAAAAGGCGGCACCCAAGTGGTGCAAGCCAGTGGTGCTGACTCTGATTTGGGCCGCAAGCGCGTTTTCACACAACAGCTGATTGCTGCTTACCGCAACGTCGGCCAACGCTGGGCTGACTTGGATCCGCTCAAGCGCACCGAGCGCCCCGCAATTCCTGAACTAGAGCCGTCGTTTTATGGCTTTAGTGATGCTGACCAAGAAACCGTTTTCAACACCAGCAACACCTTCTTTGGCAAAGAGTCGATGCCACTGCGTGAGCTGATCAACGCCCTGCGCGAGACCTATTGCGGCACTTTGGGCGTCGAATACATGTACGCCACCGACCAGAACCAGAAGCGCTGGTGGCAACAAAAACTCGAATCTATCCGCTCCAAGCCGACCTATAACGCTGAGCAGAAAAAGCAAATTCTCGACCGCCTGACGGCTGCTGAGGGTTTGGAGCGTTTCTTGCACACCAAATACGTCGGTCAAAAGCGCTTCTCGCTGGAGGGCGGTGAAAGCTTCATCGTCGCAATGGATGCGCTGATCCAATCGGCGGGCTCTAAGGGCGTGCAAGAAATTGTTATCGGCATGGCCCACCGTGGCCGCCTGAACGTGTTGGTGAACACACTGGGCAAAATGCCTAAAGACCTGTTTGCCGAGTTCGAGCACACAGCACCAGAAGACCTGCCATCGGGCGACGTCAAATACCACCAAGGCTTTAGCTCAGACGTTTCGACCCCTGGCGGCCCGGTGCACTTGACGCTGGCGTTTAACCCGTCGCACCTCGAAATCGTTAACCCGGTGGTCGAAGGCTCGGTGCGCGCCCGCATGGATCGCCGTGGAGATCCGAAAGGCAAACAGGTATTGCCTTTGCTGGTACACGGCGACGCCGCCTTTGCTGGTCAAGGCGTCAACCAAGAAACGCTGGCGCTGGCGCAAACCCGTGGTTACTACACCGGCGGCACGGTACACATCATCATCAACAACCAGATCGGTTTCACCACCTCTGACCCGCGCGATGCCCGCTCGACGCTGTACTGCACTGACATCGTCAAGATGATTGAGTCGCCGGTGCTGCACGTGAATGGTGATGACCCAGAAGCCGTGGCAATGGCGATGGAGCTGGCGCTGGAATTCCGCATGGAATTTAGCAAAGACATCGTCGTGGACATTATTTGCTTCCGCAAACTGGGGCACAACGAGCAAGACACGCCGGCACTGACGCAGCCGCTGATGTACAAAAAAATTGGCGCACATCCGGGCACGCGCAAGTTGTACGCCGACAAGCTGGCGGCGCAAGGCTTAGGCGAGTCGCTGGGCGACGATATGGTCAAAGCCTACCGCGCGGCGATGGACGCGGGCAAGCACACGGTAGATCCAGTGCTGACCAACTTCAAGAGCAAGTACGCCGTCGATTGGAGTCCATTTCTGGGCAACAAATGGACGGATGCTGGTGACACTGCCATTCCACTGAGCGAGTGGAAGCGCTTGGCCGAAAAAATCACCACTATCCCTGACAGCGTCACGCCGCACCAGCTGGTGAAGAAGGTATATGACGACCGTGCGGCTATGGGTCGCGGCGATATTCCAGTCGACTGGGGCATGGGCGAACACATGGCGTTTGCCTCATTGGTGGCCAGCGGCTTTCCGGTGCGTTTGTCGGGCGAAGACTGCGGCCGAGGCACCTTCACGCACCGCCACGCCGTCATCCATGACCAAAAGCGCGAAAAATGGGACATCGGTACCTACATTCCTTTGCAGAATGTGGCCGAGAACCAAGCGCCGTTTGTTGTTATCGACTCCATCCTGTCCGAAGAGGCCGTGCTGGCGTTTGAATATGGTTACGCCTCGAACGACCCAAACACCTTGGTGATTTGGGAAGCGCAGTTTGGCGACTTTGCCAACGGCGCGCAGGTGGTGATTGACCAGTTCATCGCTTCGGGTGAAGTCAAGTGGGGCCGCGTCAACGGCATCACGCTGATGCTGCCGCACGGCTACGAAGGCCAAGGCCCTGAGCACAGCTCGGCGCGTCTGGAGCGCTTCATGCAGTTGTCGGCCGACACCAACATGCAAGTGGTGCAGCCGACCACGGCCAGCCAGATCTTCCACATCTTGCGTCGCCAAATGGTGCGCAATTTGCGCAAGCCTTTGATCATCATGACGCCCAAGTCGCTGCTGCGTAACAAAGACGCCGCATCGCCCCTGTCCGAGTTCACCAAGGGCGGCTTCCAAACCATCATTCCAGAGCAAAACGCTGACGTGGTGCGCAACGCAGCCAAGGTCAAGCGCATCGTGGTGTGTTCGGGCAAGGTGTATTACGACTTGGTGAAGAAGCGCACCGAAAGCGAAGACAACAGCGTCGCCATCATCCGCGCCGAGCAGCTGTATCCGTTCCCGCACAAAGCCTTTGCCGCCGAAGTCAAGCGCTACCCCAACGCCAACGAGATCGTCTGGTGCCAAGACGAGCCGCAAAACCAAGGCGCTTGGTTCTTCGTGCAGCACTACATCCACGAGAACATGCGTGACGGCCAAAAGCTGGGTTACTCCGGTCGCGCCGCTTCTGCGTCGCCAGCCGTGGGTTACTCGCACCTGCACCAAGAACAGCAAAAGGCGTTGATTGAAGGCGCTTTTGGCAAGCTCAAGGGCTTTGTCCTGACCAAGTAAGGCCAGCGACTTAACACTTAGAACCGAATCCCTCCCGAAAGAAATATATGGCTATCGTAGAAGTCAAAGTCCCCGAGTTGTCAGAGTCCATCGCCGAAGCGTCCATGCTGACATGGAAGAAAAAAGCCGGCGAAGCCGTCGCGGCAGACGAAATCTTGATCGAAATCGAGACCGACAAAGTCGTGCTGGAAGTGCCTGCCCCCTCGGCTGGCGTACTGACTGAAATCGTCGAAGGCGACGGTGCCACAGTCGTTTCCGGTCAAGTGATTGCCCGCATCGACTCTGCTGCCGTCGCCGCTGCCGCAGCGCCTGCTGCGGCAGTAGCTACTGCAGCCGCAGTAGCCGCGCCTGTCGCTGCTGCTGCCGCCAGCGGCACCTCCAAAGCTGGCGTAGCCATGCCCGCCGCTGCCAAGTTGTTGGCTGAGAACAACCTCTCCGCATCAGCCGTAGCCGGCACCGGCAAAGATGGCCGCGTTACCAAGGGCGACGTTCTGGGAGCTGTAGCTGCTGGCGCTACCAAATCAGCAGCTGCTAGCGCAATACCCACGGGCGTTCCGACCAAATCGCTGCCACAAGTGGCAACACCAGCGCTCAACTTGGGCGACCGTCCCGAGCAGCGCGTGCCGATGAGCCGCCTGCGCGCCCGCGTCGCTGAGCGTCTGCTGCAGTCGCAATCGACCAACGCCATCCTGACCACGTTCAACGAAGTGAACATGGCACCAGTAATGGAAATGCGCAAAAAATTCCAAGACGCTTTCAGCAAAGAGCATGGCGTGAAGATTGGCTTTATGAGCTTCTTCGTCAAAGCCGCTGTGCATGCACTGAAAAAATTCCCGGTGCTCAACGCCAGCGTCGACGGTACCGACATCGTTTACCACGGCTACTTCGACATCGGTATCGCGGTGGGCAGCCCACGCGGTTTGGTGGTGCCGATTTTGCGCAACGCCGACCAGATGAGCTTTGCCGACATCGAGAAGAAAATTGCTGAATTTGGCAAAAAAGCGGCTGAAGGCAAGCTGGGCATGGACGAAATGACTGGCGGCACCTTCTCCATCAGCAACGGCGGCACCTTCGGCTCGATGATGTCTACCCCCATCATCAACCCGCCCCAGTCGGCCATCTTGGGCGTGCATGCGACCAAAGACCGCGCTGTGGTCGAGAACGGCCAAATCGTGGTGCGCCCGATGAACTACCTCGCCATGTCGTATGACCACCGCATCATCGACGGGCGCGAAGCCGTGCTGGGCTTGGTCGCCATGAAGGACGCGCTGGAAGACCCATCGCGCCTGCTGTTTGACATTTAATTAAGTCAGCTTGCAAACCCACCCGCGTGGCCCGGCTTTGAGCCTCGCCCGCCGGTGGGTTTTTTTCACATTCAATTTAGAAACATTGGGGAAGTATTGGTATGAGCAAACAATTTGACGTCGTGGTGATTGGTGCCGGCCCCGGCGGTTACATCGCCGCTATTCGCGCTGCGCAACTGGGTTTCAGCGTCGCCTGCATCGACGAGTGGAAAAACGACAAAGGCGGCCCTGCGCCCGGTGGCACCTGCACCAACATTGGCTGCATCCCGTCCAAAGCGCTGCTGCAGTCGTCCGAGCACTTTGACCACGCCAACCACCACTTTGCTGAGCACGGCATCACCGCCACCGGCGTGAAGATGGATGTGGCCAAAATGGTCGCGCGCAAAGACGCCGTAGTCAAGCAAAACAACGACGGCATCTTGTACCTGCTGAAAAAGAACAAAATCAGCTTCTTCCACGGCCGGGGCGCGTTCTCCAAAGCGGTCGAAGGCGGCTACGAAGTGCAAATCACCGGCAAAACCGACGACACCGTGGTCGGTAAGCAAATCGTTATCGCCACTGGCTCCAATGCCCGCGCTTTGCCCGGCACGCCGTTTGACGAAGAGCGCGTGTTGTCCAACGACGGCGCGCTGCGCATCGGCGCGGTGCCGAAAAAGCTGGCCGTGATTGGTTCCGGCGTGATTGGTCTGGAAATGGGTTCGGTCTGGCGCCGCCTGGGTGCCGACGTGACGATTTTGGAAGGTCTGCCAACTTTCCTCGGCGCTGTCGACGAGCAAATCGCCAGAGAAGCCAAAAAAGCCTTTGACAAGCAAGGCCTGAAGATTGAGCTGGGCGTGACCGTCGGCGAGATCAAAACCGGCAAAAAGGGCGTGAACATCGCCTACACCAACGCCAAGGGCGAAGCCGTCAAGCTCGACGCTGACAAGCTCATCGTCTCGATTGGCCGCGTGCCCAACACCATTGGCCTCAACGCCGAAGCGGTCGGCCTGCAACTGGACGAGCGCGGCGCGATTGTGGTCGATGCCGAGTGCAAGACCAACCTGCCCGGCGTGTGGGCGGTGGGCGACGTGGTGCGCGGCCCGATGCTGGCGCACAAGGCCGAAGAAGAAGGCGTGGCAGTGGCCGAGCGCATTGCTGGCCAGCACGGCCATGTCAACTTCAACACCATTCCGTGGGTGATTTACACCAGCCCTGAAATCGCTTGGGTCGGCCGCACCGAGCAGCAGCTCAAAGCCGACGGCGTCAAGTACAAGGCCGGCACCTTCCCGTTCTTGGCCAATGGCCGCGCGCGCGCTTTGGGCGACACCACCGGCATGGTGAAGTTTTTGGCCGACGCCACGACCGACGAAATTTTGGGCGTCCACATGGTCGGCCCGATGGTCAGCGAGTTGATTGCCGAGGCCGTCGTCGCTATGGAATTCAAGGCCAGCGCCGAAGACATTGCGCGCATTTGCCACGCCCACCCTTCGCTGTCGGAATCGACCAAAGAAGCCGCGCTGGCCGTGGACAAGCGCACGCTGAACTTCTAAAAGCCCTACTTGACCCCTCAAGCTTTGTTTTAGGGGTCAAATAGGCCTCCAGCGCTTTAAATACGGGCGCTAGTAGCTATTTAAATCATAGTAAAGAGGTGCCGTCCTGTCTGACTCTGTTATCCGGGCCTACGAGGCCCAACTGGTGGCCAAGGGCTTCCAAAGCGATCCGGCGCAGCGCCGCGCGATTGAAGAGCTGCAGCGCTGTGCCGACGACTGGACGGTCTATAAATCGCGCCGCTCCAGCGCCCTGAAAAAACTCATCAACCGCCCCGAGATTCCGCGCGGCGTCTATATGTATGGCGGCGTCGGGCGTGGCAAGAGCTTTCTGATGGATTGCTTTTTTGACGCCGTGCCGCTCAAGCGCAAAGCGCGCCTGCATTTTCACGAATTCATGCGGGAAGTTCACCGCGAGCTAACCGGCCTGCAGGGCACGCAAAATCCGCTAGACGTGCTGGGCGCGCGCATGGCCAAGCGCTACAAGCTGATTTGCTTTGACGAATTCCACGTCGCCGACATCACCGACGCGATGATCTTGCACCGCTTGCTGATGGCGCTGTTTCAAAACGGCGTCGGTTTTGTCACCACCTCCAACTTCAAACCCGACGATTTGTACCCCGGCGGCCTGCACCGCGACCGCATTTTGCCGGCGATTGCGCTGCTCAACGAGCGCTTGGAGGTGCTCAACGTAGACAACGGCACCGACTACCGCCGCCGCACGCTGGAGCAGGTCAAGCTCTACCACATGCCACTGGGTGCCGAGGCCGATGCGCTGATGACCGAGGCCTTCAACCAACTGGCCGCCGTGCCCGACGAAGACGCACTGCTGCACATCGAGGCGCGCGAGATTCAAGCGCGGCGCAAGGCCGGTGACGTGGTCTGGTTTGACTTTCGCCAGCTGTGCGGCGGGCCGCGCTCGCAAAACGACTACCTTGAACTGGCGCAGCAGTTTCACACGGTGATGCTGTCGAATGTGCCGCATATGCCGGTCAGCATGGCCTCACCGGCGCGGCGCTTTACGTGGCTGGTGGACGTGCTCTACGACCGGCGCGTCAAGCTAATCATGTCGGCCGCTGTGGCGCCCGAAGAGCTCTACACCGAAGGCCCGCTGGCGCACGAGTTTGTCCGCACCGTCTCGCGCCTCAACGAGATGCAGTCAAAAGAGTTCTTAGAGCTAGAGCGGCGCAGCGTCGATACCGGCCTGACATGAATGGATTTCATATCAAATTGACCTCTAGCCCAATAAACACGTGCGCTACCCGCTATCATTTTTATCAATAAAGAAAGCGTTATGGCCGGGCGCACTCGCCAGTGGCGCGGTGCTGTTGTCGGCGCTGGGTGCGTCTTACGCCCAGACTGCGCCCAGCGCCACTGATGAACGTGCTCGCATTCGCCACGAGCGCCAAGCAATTGATCAGACGCTGAGTCAGGCCCAAGCGGCCTGTTATCAGCGCTTTGCGGTGGAAGATTGTTTGCGCCAAGCGCGTCAAACTGCACGCACCGCGCACACCGACTTACGCCAGCAAGAAGCGGTGCTCAACGAGGCACAGCGCCGCCAGCGCGCTGCCGGGCGCTTGGCCGATATTGCCCAGCGTGAGCGCAATCACCCAGTGCCAGTGCCGATAGCGCCCCGACTGACAGAAGCGCCGCGCACCGAGGCGGCAAAGAGTACCACCGAGCGCGATCAGCAAGCGCGCCAACGCGCCCGTCAGCAGCAGCAAAAGCGCCAAGCACACCAAGCCAGTCAGGCTGAAGCGGTGTCTGCCCAAGCGGCTAAAGCCGCCCATGCCCGCCAACAGCGCGAGACCAAAAATGCCGCTGCTGCCCAGCGGCGCGCGCGACGGCTGCAGTCGCAAGCCGACGCCGGCGCACGGCGCGTGCCAGCAGCGCCGCTGTCGCCAGCGCCCTGAGTTGCAAGAATTTAGTGGATGCCCTGCAGGTCGGAGAAGAACATTTTTTTCTTCTCGGGCAGTGGTGCTTCAATTTTGACGATGACGATGGACAGATTGTCACCACCGCCATGCGCGCGGTCGCGGGCTTTTTCAATCAAAAACTCGGTGGCCTCGCGCGGTGTCAGCGCCTCGACCACTGCAGCCAGTTCTTCGGGCGAAAAATAGTGCCACACACCGTCGCTGCAAGCCATCAGTACGTCACCGGGCTGCACTTGGGCAATAAGGTGCGTGCCCAGCGGCGGCTCGCTTTCGGTGCCTAGGCAGCCGACCAAAATGTTGGAGTGGGGATGGGTGTTGGCTTCGCTCTCGGTCAGCTCGCCGCGATCGACCAGCGCTTGCACGTAAGAGTGGTCGCTGGTGCGATGCACCATCTGGCCGCCGTGAAAGTGGTAGATGCGCGAGTCACCAACATGCACCCAATGGCAGTCGCCACGCGGATTAATCAAAAAAGCCGCGATAGTGCTGTGCGGTTCTTCCTCTGAAGTAATGGCGGTCAGGCGGATGACGATATGCGCTTCTTGCACCACATGCGCCAGCAAGGTGGCCGCCTCATCGTAGTCGGGCGAGTAGCGCTCGAACAGTTGGCGCGCCGTCATCATCACCTGATCAGACGCTTTGCGCCCACCACTGCGCCCGCCCATGCCATCGGCCAGCACGCTGAGCACGCAGCCATTGAAGCGCTGGTGCGATATCAGCGCTACCTGATCTTGTTGATACTCACGGTCTCCTTTGTGGATACCAGTTGATGCCGTCAGGCGAAATGATTTAGACATGCTGGGATTTTGCAGATGACTTACCAGAGCTTCCACCACGGCGCGGCCAATTCTTGCGGTGCGCCACTGCCAGCGGGGTAGCTGGCGTCCATGATGCGCTGGGTGTCATCGCGCAGCTGTGTCATGCCCAAGGCGTCGTACGACTTGACCAAAATTTGCAGCGCTTCTTGCTGCGCCGGCACATTTTGGTAATCGGCCAGTGCCGTTTGTGCGCGACCAATAGCGGCAACGTAGGCGCCGCGCTGGTAGTAGTAACGCGCTACATGCACCTCATACTGCGCCAGTGAGTTGACGATGTAGGTCATACGCTGGCGTGCATCGGGGGTGTAACGCGAGTCGGGAAAGCGCTGCGTCAGCTCCCGAAACGACTCAAACGAATCTTTGGCCGCTTTTTGGTCGCGCTCGGACAAGTCTTGCTTGGAGATCCAACCAAACATGCCCAGATCGTCGTTAAAGTTCACCAAGCCTTTGAGGTACAGCGCGTAATCAAGCGCTGGGCTGGCCGGGTGCAGCTTTATAAAACGATCTAGGGTGGCAATGGCCTGGGCTTTTTCACTGCTTTTGTAATGGGCATAGGCCTTGTCCAATTGGGCTTGCTGGGCCAGCGGCGTGCCGGCGGCGCGGCCTTCGAGCTTTTCGAGCAGTGGCACCGCTTTATCGTAGCTACCGCCAGTGAGCTCTTCTTGGGCTTCGGAATAGATGCGCTCGGGCGTCCAGCTAGCGGTTTTGTCTTTGGTGGTGCTAGCGCAGCCTACTGCGAGCACGCAGGCGGCCAGCACGGCAGGGTAAATCGCAAAGGTCGCAAAGGGCACACGCAGCATGGCAGGCAGCTTTCTGGCAATAAAAGGCATGGGGAGGGTGTCTGAGGGGCGAAAGCCGAAAAAACGATTGTAGCGGGCGGCCTTTCTACAATGGCGCGATGTTTGTTCACCTGCGCCTGCACACCGAGTTTTCCGTCGTTGACGGAACCAATCGCATCGACGATACCGCCAAAACGGCGGCTGCTGACGGCCAACCGGCCTTGGCGATCACTGATTTCAACAACCTCTTTGGTGCCATCAAATTTTATAAAGCGGCGCGCGGCAAAGGCGTCAAGCCACTGCTGGGCGCGGAGATTTTGCTCGACAGCGAAAGCGCCGCTGCACCGTCGCGCGTCATCCTGCTGGTGCAGAACACGCAGGGCTACCTGAACCTGTCGGAGCTGCTGGCGCGCGCGTGGACGCGCAACATGGTGAAAAACCAAGCCGTCTGCAGGTGGGACTGGCTGCAAGAGCTGGGCGACGGGCTGATCGTGCTGGCCGGCGCGCAAGCCGGGCCGGTCGGCCAAGCGCTGGTGCGCGGCGACGTGGCCGGCGCCGAGGCGCTGGCGCTGCGTTTGGCGGCGTTGTTTGCGCAGCGTTTTTATATCGAAATACAGCGCGCCGGCCGCCCAGACGACGAAAGCCACGTCATCGCTGCCGTGCAATTGGCCGCCCGCCTGAAGCTGCCGGTGGTCGCCACGCACCCGGTGCAGTTCGCCACCGAGGAGGATTACGAAGCCCACGAAGCGCGCGTCTGCATTGCCGAGGGCGAAATGCTGGGCAACCAGCGCCGCGTGCGCCGTTTTACGCGCGACCAATATTTCAAATCCAGCGCGCAAATGCAGGCGCTGTTTGCCGATGTGCCAACAGCGCTGGCCAATACGGTTGAAATCGCCCGGCGCTGCAACCTGACGCTGGTGCTGGGCAAGCCGCAGCTGCCCAATTTCCCGATTCCAGCCGTCAACGGCGAAGTGCTGTCGGTGGACGCGTACTTCCGCTATGTGTCGCTAGAAGGACTGGAAGAGCGCCTGCTGCACCTCTATCCGATGGAAGAAAAGCGCAACGCTCAGCGCCCGCGCTACTTGGAGCGCCTTGAATTTGAGCTGACGACGATTTTGAAGATGGGCTTTCCGGGCTACTTTTTGATCGTCGGCGACTTCATTCAGTGGGCGAAAAACAATGGCTGTCCGGTCGGGCCGGGCCGGGGTTCCGGTGCTGGTTCGCTGGTGGCGTATGCGCTGAAGATTACCGACCTCGACCCGCTGGAATACAACCTGTTGTTTGAGCGCTTTTTGAACCCCGAGCGCGTGTCGATGCCCGACTTTGACATCGACTTTTGCCAGTCCAACCGCGACCGGGTGATTGACTACGTCAAGGACAAGTACGGCAAAGATGCCGTCAGCCAGATTGCCACCTTTGGCACCATGGCGGCGCGGGCGGCGATCCGCGACGTGGGGCGCGTGCTGGACATGGGCTATATGTTTGTCGATGGCATCAGCAAGCTGATTCCCAACAAACCCGGCCAGCACATCACCATTGCCGGCGCCATCGAGGCCGAGCCAGTGCTGGCCGAGCGGCTGGACAAAGAGGACGAGGTCAAAACGCTGCTGGCGCTGGCACAAAAGCTCGAAGGCCTGACGCGCAACATCGGTATGCACGCCGGCGGCGTGCTGATTGCGCCGGGCAAGCTGACCGATTTTTGCCCGCTCTACCAGCAGCCGGGCAGCGAGTCAGCGGTCAGCCAGTACGACAAAGACGACGTGGAAGCGATTGGGCTGGTCAAGTTCGACTTTTTGGGCTTGGCGACGCTGACCATTTTGGAGATTGCGCGCCAGTTCATCATCCAGCGCCATCCGGGCAAAGAGAGCTTTACTTTTGACAGCATTGCGCTGGACGACGTTAAAACCTACCGGCTGTTTTCTGACGGCAAGACCGAAGCGGTGTTCCAGTTTGAAAGCCGCGGCATGCAGGGGATGCTGAAAGAAGCGCGCCCCTCGCGGCTGGAGGACTTGATTGCGCTCAACGCGCTGTACCGCCCGGGGCCAATGGATTTGATTCCCAGCTTCGTCAACCGCAAACACGGCAAAGAGGAGGTCGAATACCCGCACCCGCTGGTGGCCGAGATGCTGTCCGAGACCTACGGCATCATGGTCTACCAAGAGCAGGTGATGCAGACAGCGCAAATTTTGGGCGGCTATTCGCTTGGCGGTGCCGACATGCTGCGCCGCGCGATGGGCAAGAAAAAGCCCGAAGAAATGGCCGAGCACCGCAGCATTTTTCGCGATGGCGCGGCCAAAAATGGCCTGTCCATCGAAAAGGCCGACGAAGTTTTCGACCTGATGGAAAAGTTCGCCGGTTACGGCTTTAACAAGTCGCACGCGGCGGCTTATTCGCTGTTGGCATACCACACCGGCTGGCTCAAGGTGCACTACACGGCGGAGTTCTTCTGCGCCAACATGACGGTGGAAATGGACGACACCGACAAGCTCAAGGTATTGCTAGAAGACGCGAAAAAGAACTTCGGCATCAGCTTTGAAGCGCCAGACGTCAACCGCGGCCACTACCGTTTTGAGCCAATCAGCGACAAAAACATCCGCTATGGCTTGGGCGCCGTCAAAGGCACCGGCCAAGCCGCTATCGAGGCCATCATTGCCGCCCGCGAAGGGCGCGGCGACGGCCCTGAGGGCGCAACCCAAGGGCCATTCAAGAGCCTGTTTGACTTTTGCCTGCGCGTCGAGCGCAGCAAAATCAACAAGCGCACGGTGGACGCGCTCATCAAAGCCGGCGCTTTTGACTCCGTCCACCCCAACCGCGCCGCGCTGGTGGCGTCGATTGACCGGGCGTTCGAGTTTTCGGCTGCCGCGCTGGCCAACATTAACCAAGGCGGGCTGTTTGACCTGATGGGCGACGATGCCCAAGGCTCCAGCAGCCAAGAGCCGGAGTTGGCCGACGTGCTGCCGTGGGGCGTCAAAGAGCGCCTGACGTTTGAAAAACCGGCGCTGGGCTTTTATCTGTCCGGCCACCTGTTTGACGAAGTGGCGCGCGAAGTCGCTCGCTTTGTTCGCACCCGCATCAGCGACTTGGTTGATAGCCGCGAGATTCAGACCGTAGCCGGCATCGTCAGCGGCTTTCGGGTGGTCAATGGCATGCGCGGCAAGCAAGGTATTTTTCTGCTGGACGACACTTCGGCGCAGGTCGAAGCCTCGGCCAGCGAGGCGGTCATCAACACCTACCGCGACCTCTTGCAAGAAGACGAGCTGGTCATCGTCGCTGGCCGCTTGCAGCCGGGGCGCAATGGGTTTGAGGCGCGCTTTATCGTGCAGCAGGTGTGGGATTTGCCGACGGCGCGCAGCCGTTTTGGCAAATACCTGTACCTGACGGTTGGCGACAAAGCGCCCGACATCGAGCGCCTGCTGCGTGAACACCCCAGCCGGCGCGAGGCCAGCGAGCAAGGCGAAGCGCAAGTCCACGGCCTGAAAGTACGCTTGGGCGTGCGCTGTCCGGGAGCCGATGGCGTGGTGGCAGCGGAGTTGCAATTGGGCGAAGCGCACCGCACCTATCCGACCGACGCGGCTTTATTGGCGTGGGCGACGCAGGCCAGCGATGGCTTGGCCACGATTGTTTATGACTGATCCCCTGACTCCTGCAACCGCCGCCGCGCATGGCTAGAATGAATTTCATGGCAACAAAACCACCTACCCCTCCCCGCGTGCCGGTTGTGCAGCCGCCCTCACCGGGTGGCGATGCCTCGGTTGTACTGGAACGACGCACCGAAAAAACCAAGCCGCCGCAGATGTACCGGGTGCTTATGCTCAACGACGACTTCACACCGATGGAGTTTGTCGTGGTCATCCTGCAAGAGTTTTTTAACAAAGACCGTGAAGCAGCAACGCAAATCATGCTCCAAATCCATTTGGATGGTAAAGGCGTGTGCGGCGTGTATTCGCGCGACATTGCGGCTACCAAAGTCGATCAGGTGCTGGACGCTGCCCACAAAGCCGGTCATCCGCTGCAATGTATTAGCGAGCCGGTTGAATAAACCGCCTCCCATCCCTAAATAAAGCCACTTACCCCCACCATCTGGCCCCCACCTTCTCACGCAAGCACCAAGGAGTTCACATGATTGCCCAAGAACTGGAAGTAAGCTTGCACATGGCCTTTGTAGAGGCCCGCCAGCAGCGCCACGAGTTCATTACCGTGGAGCATTTGCTGCTTGCATTGCTCGACAACCCCAGCGCCGCCGAAGTGCTGCGCGCTTGCTCTGCCAACATTGATGATTTGCGCAGTTCGCTGGCCAACTTCATTAAAGACAACACCCCGCAAGTCGCTGGTGTCGATGAGGTCGATACGCAGCCAACGCTGGGTTTTCAGCGCGTGATTCAGCGCGCCATCATGCATGTGCAGTCCACTGGCAACGGCAAAAAAGAAGTCAACGGCGCTAACGTGCTGGTGGCGATTTTTGGCGAGAAAGACTCGCACGCGGTTTATTACCTGCACCAACAGGGCGTAACGCGCCTCGACGTAGTCAACTTCATCGCCCACGGCATCAAAAAAGGCGAGCCGCCAGA
>JAGNUJ010000046.1 GCA_017987055.1 Giesbergeria sp. | reverse complement strand
TGGGTGCTGGGCATGGTGGCATTTCCCTATGTCACGCTGCCGCTGTTTTTGCTGTTTGGCACGCGCAAATATGCCCGCCCGCCGCGCCACCGTTTTGCCCCCGAGCGCGTTGCCGCTCTGGCCGTGCCGTCAGACGCGCCGGCTTGGGCGATTCGCCTGCTGGCCGGCATGGAGCTGGCACCGGCCGAGCGCAATGGCGCCATCACCTTCCAAGAAGACGGTGCCGAGTCGCTGCAGGCGCTGCTCGATGTGATCGATTCCGCCGAGCACACGCTGGAGCTGGGCACTTTTTTGTACCGCGACGATGCCGTCGGCCAAACCATCATCGCGGCGCTGGTGCGCTGCGTGCAGCGCGGCGTGACCACGCGCTTGTTGCTCGACGCGGTGGGCAGTTTTCAGACGCCGCGCCGTCAGCTGCACCAGTGGCTGCGCGCCGGGGTGCGGGTGCGCCGCTTTATGCCGCTGCTGCGCAATCCATTGCACGGGCGCAGCAACCTGCGCAACCACCGCAAAGTGGCGGTGGCCGACGGCGCGCGGCTGTGGAGCGGCGGGCGCAATCTGGCGGCGGAATACTTCACCGGACACCCTCGCCAAGGCGGTCAGAGCGCTTGGGTGGATTTGAGTTTTGTCGTCCACGGCCCGCTGGCGGCGCAAGCGCAGGCGCAGTTTTTGGCCGACTGGCATACCGCCGGCGGCCGGCCGCTGCGCTTTAACCGCGTGCCGCTGCGGCCCAGCGCCCATGCACCCCAGCAAGGCGCGCTGGCGCAGTGGGTGCCCAGCGGTCCCGACCATGCCGACGACACGGCGCACGCTTTGCTGATGTCGGGCGCTTACCAAGCGCAGCAGCACATCCGCGCCGTATCGCCGTACTTTGTGCCAGACGACGCGTTGCTCGATGCGTGGTGCTTGGCGTGCCGGCGCGGGGTGCAGGTCAGCGTGCTGCTGCCGGCGCGCTCCAACCACCGCTTGGCCGACTGGGCGCGCGAGCGGGCGCTGCGCCAACTGGTCGCCGCCGGCGCGCAGGTGTGGCTGGCACCGGCCATGTTGCACGCCAAAGCCGTGGTGCTGGACGAAGAGCTGGCGCTGTGCGGCTCGCTCAACTTGGATGCGCGCAGCCTGTTTTTGAACTATGAAGCGATGGCCGCCTTCTACAGCCGCGCCGAGGTGCAGTGGCTGAGCGCGTGGTTTGACCGCCAAGTAGCGCAGGCTGTGCCCTACCACGCACGCCGGCCGTCGTGGTTGCGCGATATTTTTGAAGGCGTGGTGCGGGCGGTGGCGTTTCAGTTGTGAGGGTCGGCCTGCAACAGCACCAAACTGAATTGCGCGCCTTCGCCGGGTGGGCTGTCGATTTCCAGCGTGCCGCCGTGGCGTTGCAGCACGGTCTGCACCAGCGCCAGTCCCAAACCAATACCGCCAATGCTGGGGTGGCTGCGGGTGTGCAGGCGGGCAAATGGCGTACACAAACGCTCTAACTGGTCTGGCGCAATGCCTAGGCCTTGGTCGCGCACGCTCACTATCCAATGTCCATTGCGTGCGCTGATGTTGCACTGCACTTGGGTGCCCGGTGGGCTGTATTTGAGTGCGTTGCTCAGGACGTTGCTTAGCGCGCGGCGTAGCAAGGTGCGGTCGCCGTAGCAATACGCCACTTCTGGCGTGTTGGCTGTGTTGAGCGTTTGCACCGTGACGCGCTGCTGGCGTGCCAGCACCCAAGCGTCGTCGATGGTTTCCTCCAGCAGATGGACCAAATCCAGCAACTCGTGCGCCAGCGGCTGCGACTGGGCGCTGGCGAGTTGGACAAAGCTTTCCGCCATGCCCAGTGAGCTTTGGGCGTAGCGCTCAATGCGCGCTAGCAGCTCGGGCAGCGCGAGTTGTTCGGGGTTGGCGCGCTGCATATCGAGCAGCGTCAGGATGGACGCATTGGGCGCGCGGATGTCGTGCGAGATGAAATTTAAGGCGTGGTCGCGCAGCGCCAGTGCGCGGCGAATGTCGCTCAAATCGACCAGCGTCAGCAGCCAGCCGGCGTTGCTGGTTTTGTGGGCGCTGTCTGTGGCGGCAAACGGCTGGCATTGCAGCAGCAGGCTGCGCCCTTGTGCGTCTTGGCCTTCGCTGTGCGCTGGCACGCTGCGCGCTTGGAGCGTCTGCGCAGTCAACAAGGGCTGCTGGTCGGCGCTAGAGCGCAACTGCGCCAGCACCTGGGCTGCGCTCTGGCCTTGCAGCGTGGCCGTGCCGGTGCTGGCTGCATAAGCGCGCGCCGCAGCATTGGCCAACACCACCGCGCCCGCTGGACTGCAAACGAAGATGGGCGAGGGCAGTTGCTCCAAGCTTTCGCTGACAAAGCGGTGCAGCTCGCGCAGCTGCTGGGTGGCTTGCTCGACCGCGTCCATGCGGCGCTGCAAAAAGTCGCCGCGCGCGGGCAGGGGTGCCAGCAGCGGCAGATTTTCTTGTTGCAGGCGCTGCATTTCGCGCTGCAAATAGTGGCTGGCGGCGTGCAGACGCCGCCAGCTCCACAGCGGATAGACCAGCGCCAGCACCAACAGTGCTGCCGCCGGTGCCAGCAGCCCGCCCCACAGCCACGGGGCGGCCAAGGCCACGCCGGTGGTGCCTAGCAGCAGCGCGGCAATCAGCGCTAGCCCGGCCAGCGGCCGCAGCAGCAGCAGGCCCAGCAGGGCAATCGCAACCGGCAGGGCGTTGAAGGCGGCGTTGAGCCACGGCGGTGCCGCGCGCCAGTGGATGGCGGCCAGTTGCGCATCCAGCGTGTGCGCCACGATGTGGACTCCTGGCATCAAGCGCGCTGGCGGATTGACCGGCGTGGCAAACATGTCGCCCAGCCCCACCGCCACGGCACCAACCAGTACGTATTTGCCGCTAAAAGCATCCGGCGGCACTTGGCCGCGCAGCACGTCGATGTAGGAGTACGTCGGCCACTGTGCGGCGGTGCCGGCGTAGGCAATGCGCTCGCGCTGTTGCTGCGTCCACGGCTCCGATGCTGCGTCGGTTGCAATCGTCGGTGCTGTTTGGCACTCGGGTAAGGCCACGCCTGCGGCGCACTGCAGCGCCACACTCAAATGCGGCCACGGGGCGCTGCGCGGGCCTTCTTGCAAAAACAGCTCGCGCACCACGCCGTCATGGCCCAGCGCGACGTGGACATGGCCCAGCGCGGCGGCAGCGTTGGCAAACAGCGCCAGCGGCAGGTCGGCTTGTCCTGAGCGGTTGGACTGGTGGAGGGCGCCTTGGCTGCGCTGCAGCACTGGCAGCACGGTGCGGCCATTGGCGGCGATGGCGCGGGCTAGCAGGGCGTCGTCTGCCGGGTAATCCAAATCCGCTTCGTTGAACAAAATATCCAGCGCTATGGCGCGGGGCTGCTGCTGCGCCACGGTGTCCAGCAGCTGCGCATGCAGCGCGCGCCGCCACGGCCAGCGGCCAATGGTGGCCAAGCTGGCTTCGTCGATGGCAATCAGGGCGATATCCGGCTGCGGGCTGCGCTGGTGCAGGCGCAGGCCGGCGTCTTGCACCATGTGATTGATGCGCTCCAAGCGCTGTGGCGGACTCAGCCACACCACCAGCGCCAGCAAGGCCAGCGCCAGCAGTGGCCATTCAGTGCGCAGCAGCTGGCGGCGGGCCAGAGGGCGCATCTGCAGGCTCAGTGCCGTCCGACGGGTTGGCCATCCGAGGTGGATACGCCCAAGCCATCGCTGGTTTGCAGGCCACCGCTGCCGACGTGGATGCGGCGCGGGGCAGAAAATTCGCTCTGCAAACCCGATGGGTCACGCGTTTGCAGGCGGACAAAGTACGCGCCCGGTGCCAGTGTGGTGGCCAGCCAGCGTGGTTCGGGCAGCGTCTCATCGCAGGCCAAGTCAGCAAAAGCTATGTCGCGCGCGCATTGCAGGCGGAAGGTCTGGCCCGGCTGCGCGGGCCAATGCAGCTGCAGTGTTTGGGCGTGCTGCTCGGCCTGCAGTGCTTGTGCGGGCAGTGCAGAAGGCTGCTGGGCTACGTTGAAGGGTTGCGGCGCGGCGAAAGGGCCGGTATCAGCGCTGCCATCGGCCAACAGGCGCACGCTGGCGGCGCGCCAGTAGTACGTGCCCACCGGCAAAGCGCCGGTTTGCAGCTGGCAGCTGGACTGCTCAGGCGCGTCTTGCACCAGTTCAGCAAAGTCGGCGCTGGCGGAAATTTGCAAATGAAAGCGTCCAATCCCCGGCACTTCGGTGCAATGCAAAAAGGCACCGCTACTGGCTACGGTGGCACCGGGCAGCGGGCTTTGGTACAGCGGTGCGACTGGCTGGGTTTTGATGGTCAGCGGGCGCTGCGCAAAGGGGCCGGCCATGCCGTCACGGTCTAGCGCCCGCACCGCCAGCACGTACTTGCCGTCATCGAGCCCCTGCAGGCGGATGGCGTCGGCGGCAAAAATGCCGTTGCGCAGCACTTGGTTTAAGCCTGCATCGCGGGCGATTTGCACTTGGTAAAGAATGGTGGCTTGATTTTTTGGGTCTTTTTGGCCTCTAGACCAATAGGGCTGTGCGCTAGCAGCTATTTTTTCAATAGCGTTTTGTGGGCCCAGCTGCAGTGCCACCATGCCCGCCTCGCCCAGTGTGGCGGGCACGGCAGACAGGTCGGGTGCCGGTAGCAGCGCTCGCGCTGTGCCCAGCGTGCCGTCGGCCGCCACCGCCACGCCTTGGCCAGGGTCAAGCCGGGTGCTGCGCGGGGCACCAGCCAGCGTCTGCACCGCCACCGATCCTTCCAGTACCGAAGTGCTGCTGCGCCCATCGCTGGCCAGCAGCACGCCAAAGCGGGTGCCGCGCACGCTGGTCGCCGCGCGCGGCGTGCGGATTTCAAAGCGCCGTGGCGCGTCTTGGGCCGCTTTGCTCGGGGTGACTTGGGCATCAATGCCGCCGCTGCGCAGCTCTATCACCGCGCGCACTTGGCCGGTGCGTGCGGTGCGGCGCATTTGCTGCAATTGCACGTCCGACTGCGCCGGCACGCGCACCACCGAGCCATCGGCCAAGCGCACGGCGACAAAGCTCTCGGCACCGACTTGCAGCCGGGTGCCTTCGGGCACGGTGCTGCCCGCTTGCAGCGGCTGGGCGGTGGCAGTTTTGTCAATGGTGCGCACATCGCCCTGCACAAAAGCAATCTGCGCCGGTGCGCTGGGCAGCAGGTGCGCCGGGATGTGCAGCACGCTGCCCGGGCGCAGTTGGCGCGGGTTGGCGACGGCATTGCGTTTTTGCAGCAGCGGCCACTGCTGCGGCGCGTTCAGGTAGTGGCGCGCCAAGCCTTCCAGCGTATCGCCGGGCTGCACGGTGTGCGCCACGCTGTCATCTGCCAAAGCAGTGCGGGCTATCGCCGCTGGCGCGCTGGTCAGGCACAGCAGCAAAGCGGCAAGGGCGGGAGAGCGAAGAAGGGCGGTGTGCATTGACTGTGTGTCTTTCGGTGGGGCTTGGAAAGCCCTCGTAAGGCCGGCACCCTACACCAAGTCGGCGCTTTCGACGCTTTCAAAGCGATAGCCGACGCCATACACCGACGTGATCAGGTAGCCATTGGCCGGGCGCAAATCTAGCTGGGTGCGCACGCGCGAGATATGCGTGTCCAGCGTGCGCGAGTTCATCTCTGGCACCTGCCCCCAAATGGTTTCGCGCAGGTGCTCGCGCGTCAGCAGGCGGCCTTTGTTTTGGAACAGGTACAGCGCCAGTTCGTACTCGCGATGGCGCAGCTCGGTAGGCACGCCGTTGATTTCCAGTGTGCGGGTTTCTGGAAAAAACCTATAAGGGCCAAACTCCAGCACGCTGTCAGCGCCGTGGTGTGGGTAAGCGCGGCGCAGCAGCGAGGCTACCCGCGCCTGCAACTCGCCGCGCCCCACCGGTTTGGCCATAAAGTCGTCCGCCCCCGATTCGAGGCCGCGCACGATGTCGCGTTCTTCTTGCCGGTGCGTGATGAACAAAATCGGCAGTGAGGCGCTGATGTGCTGGCGCATCCATTGCACGATCTCGGGGCCGCTGGCGTCGGGCAGTTCCCAATCGACGATGAGCAGCTCAAACGCGTTGGGGTTGCTGCGCAGCGCCTCCAGCAAGGCGGTGCCAGTGGCAAAGGTGTGGCAGCTGTGTCCTTGTGACTGCAGAATTTGGCCAATAAATTCAAGCTGGAGCAGGTCGTCGTCCAAGGCTGCAATACGCATGGCAGTGGTGCAAAGGGGGAGTGGAGGTGCGTTTCAGTATAGAAAGCGAAACACCCAAATCCCCCGCCCTCATCGGCCTGTGACAATAGTTAACGATGTGCGTTTTTCAGCACAAAATAACAGTGTTTTAGGCCTCTAGCCCTTTAGATACATGCGGTGATAGCTATCAAAAAAGAGAGAGTAAGGCGCTGCTCAGGCAGCGGCGGCCTCGGTCAAGGCTTGCAGGGCGGCGCTGACGTCGGCGGCGCTGACGCCTTCGGCCAGTTGCAGGTGGGCGGCGTGGTCTTGCCATGCGCCGGGCAGCGCTTGCTGCAGCTGGCCAATGGCTTGCCCTGCCGCTTTGGGCGCGTCAAAGCCGGTGCTTTGCAGCAGCAAGCGGCCGTCGGCTGCGACGAATTTGAAGTAGAACTTGCCGTCTTGTTCGCGGTATTGCTTGAAGCTGGGCAGGGCGGCCTTGTGGGCTTTGTCGGCCTTTTGGGGGGCGGCCACTTGCACCAAGCTGCGCAGGCCGACGGCGCTGCGCAGTTCGCGCATCAACGGCGTGGCGACGGTGCGGGCGCGCTCGGCACCGGCCAGCAGGGTTTGCTCGATGCGCGCGGGGTTGCTGATCAGCTCTTGGTAGTGCGCGCGCATCGGGGCGATGGCGTTATCGACGCAGTCGAACAGCACCTGTTTGGCGTCGCCCCAAGCAATGCCGTCGGCGTATTGCTGGCGCAACGCGGCGGTTTCGCTCTCGCTGGCAAAGGCTTGGTACATCTGAAACAGCGCCGAGCCTTCGACCTCTTTGGCCTCGCCCGGCGCGCGCGAGTCGGTCAGGATGGCGCCAATCAGCTTGCGCAACTGCTCGCGGCTGCTAAACAGCGGGATGGTGTTGTCGTAGCTCTTGCTCATCTTGCGACCGTCCAGACCGGGCAGCGTGGCAACGTGCTCGTCCACCGCCGCTTCGGGCAGCACGAAATGCTCACCATACAGGTGGTTAAAGCTCGCGCCCATGTCGCGTGCCATTTCGATGTGCTGGATTTGGTCGCGCCCCACTGGCACTTTGTTGGCTTTGAACAGCAAGATGTCGGCGGCCATCAGCACCGGGTACATGAACAGGCCCGCGGTCACGCCGTCGTCGGCGCCTTGCCCGGTGGCTTGGTTTTTGTCTTGCGCGGCTTTGTAGGCGTGGGCGCGGTTGAGCAGGCCTTTGCCGGTGGTGCAGGTCAGCAGCCACGTCAGCTCAGTGATTTCTGGGATGTCGGACTGGCGGTAAAACGCCACCTGCTCGGGGTCGAGGCCGGCGGCCAGCCAGCTGGCGGCAATCTCCAGCGACGAGCGCTGGATGCGCTCGGGGTCTTCGCACTTGATGAGTGCGTGGTAGTTGGCCAGAAAGTAAAAGCTCTCGACACCCGGCGTTTTGCTGGCGGCAACAGAGGGGCGAATCGAGCCGACAAAGTTGCCCAAGTGGGGCGTGCCGGTGGTGGTAATGCCGGTGAGGTAGCGCGTTATTTTCGGTTTGCTCATTGAAAAACTCTAAAAATCAGAAAAAAGAAAAATCAACGCAATTAACGCAATTAACGCAATTAACGCAATAAGGCGACGAGCGGGCTCATTAACAGGTTGATCGCGCCATTGCCCAGCTGCATCAGCGGCAGCAGCCAAATGGAGGTGACCACACCGGCCAGCACCAGCGCCATGACGATAAAAAAGCCATACGGCTCAATGCGCGAGACTTGGTGGGCTTGCTTGTAAGGCAGCAGGCCGACCAGAATGCGCCCGCCGTCCAGCGGTGGCAGCGGAAAGAGGTTGAATGCCCACATCACCAAATTAACCAGCACACCGCCCTGCGCCATCTCGACAAAAAACGGCTCTTCTACGCCCGACACCACCAACACAATCAGTAGCAGCTTCCAACCAACCGCCTGAAAAAAGTTGGATGCTGGCCCCGCTAACGCCACCCACACCATGTCGCGCTTGGGGTTGCGCAGATTGCCAAAGTTGACCGGCACCGGCTTGGCGTAGCCAAACAAAAACGCGCCCGAGGTGGCGATGTAAAGCACCAGCGGCATCACGATGGTGCCGACCGGGTCGATGTGCTTGAGCGGGTTCAGCGTGATGCGCCCGAGCCGGTCGGCGGTGTGGTCGCCGTAATAGCGCGCCGCGTAGCCGTGGGCCGCTTCGTGCACGGTGATGGCAAACAGCACCGGCAGGGCGTAAATCAGAATGGTTTGGATGAGGGGCGTGATTTCCATCAGCAGCTACCGCGTCGCTTTGTTACAGGCCAATGGCCGACAAACTGCCGCGTCCTTGGCGCAGCACCACCGGATCGTCGCCCTTGTCCATCGGCGTCAGGTCGATGACCGAAGTGGGTGCCAGCGGGCAAGCGCCGGCATCGACGACGCCATCGAGCAGCTTTTCATAGCGCGCGCGGATGTCTTGCGCGTCGTTCAGCGGCTCGGTCTCGCCCGCCGGAATCAGCGTGGTCGCCAGCAGCGGGCCGCCGTGTAATTCCAACAGCAGTTGCAGGCTTTTGTGCTCAGGCACACGCAGGCCTATGGTTTTGCGCGACGGGTGGCTCAGGCGGCGCGGCACTTCTTTGGAGGCTTCCAAGATGAAGGTGTAAGCGCCCGGTGTAGCCAGCTTGAGCAGGCGAAACTGGCGGTTATCGACGCGGGCGTAGTTGGCCAGCTCAGACAGGTCGCGGCACAGCAGCGTCAGGTGGTGTTTATCGTCCACTTGGCGAATGCGGCGCAGGCGGTCAACCGCGTTTTTGTCGTCGATTTGGCAGACCAAGGCGTAGCTTGAATCGGTTGGCACGGCCAGTACCGAGCCTTTTTGCAGCAGCGCGGCGGCTTGCTTGAGCAGGCGCGGCTGCGGGTTGTCGGGGTTGATTTCAAAAAGCTGTGCCATAGCGTGCAGTCTTTCAATATGTTTATTGGTTGCTTTTACGCGGCGCGTAGGATGCGTTTGGCTAGCAGCTCCCACACCGGCGTGACGCCGCGTGGCAGGGGCGGCAGGCTGCCCAATTCGGTGTGTGATTCGTCCGGGCTGTGAAAGTCGCTACCGCGCGAGGCAGCGAGGCCAAACTCGCGCGCCATGTCGGCGTATTCGGCGTACTCGGCCACCGAGTGGCTGCCAGTGACTACTTCTACCCCTTGGCCGCCGTGCTGTTTGAATTCAGAAAACAGCGCGAATTCTTCATTGGCGGTGAGCCGGTAGCGCGCCGGGTGCGCAATCACCGCCATGCCGCCAGCCTGTGTAATCCAGCGCACCGCGTCGCCCAGCGCTGCCCAGCGGTGCGGCACAAAGCCGGGTTTGCCTTCGACCAAGTATTTGCGAAACACCTCGCTGGTGTCTTTGCAGGCTTTGGTTTCGACCAAAAAGCGCGCAAAGTGCGTGCGCGAAATCAGCGCCGGGTTGCTGACATATTGCAACGCGCCTTCATAAGCGCCGTGGATTCCGACGCGCGTTAAATCTTGCGCCATTGCTTGGGCGCGGCTGTCGCGCCCGCCACGGGTGGCGGCCAAACCCGCAGTCAAAGCGGCGTTGTCGGCATCAAACCCCAGTCCAACGATGTGTACGGTGGTGCCAGCAAACGTGACAGAGATTTCGGTGCCGGTCAAATAGTCCATACCGTGCGCGTGCGCGGCGGCGCTGGCGCGGTGCTGGCCGCTGATTTCGTCGTGGTCAGTCAGGGCCCACAGTTGCACACCACTGCGCTGGGCGCGCTGGGCGAGTGCTTCGGGGGTGAGCGTGCCGTCGGAGACCACAGAGTGGCAGTGCAGATCGGCGTTGAGGGTGGTAGACACGGGGGCGATTGTAGGACTCGGGTGGATTTGGTCAGGACAGAGACTTGGCTGGCGCCTGCTGCGGGGCGGGTCTTTACCAAGGTGGAAAGAGGTAAACACTATGTAAGATTAATGTAATCAAGTGTTTCCGATGCACCGCTGCTGGCCTTCCATTGAATGCACGCTGGCAGCGTATTTTTCGACAAGGCTGGCATGAATTTCAACCACATTCCCGTCGCCCACAAACTGTGGGCGATTATTTTGGGCTCGATGCTGACTTTGCTGGGGCTGGGTTCGGGCTTGTTTTATTTTCTTGAGCAGGCCGGGCAAGACGTAGCCACAGCGATTCAGGTCAACGAAGACCGCATCTCAACAGCGCTGCGCTGGAAGGCACTGAGCCAGCTCAACGTCGAGCGCGCCTATGTGCTGTCGGTGTCTACCGATGACGAATTGATTTTGCACACCCAAAAGTTGGTCGAGGTCAGCAGCGGCAATGTCGTCGCGCTGCAAAAACAGCTGGAAGCGGAGGCGACGTCGGCGCAAGACCAGCAGTTGTTGGCACGCATGGCGCAGCAGCGCAACCAGATGCGCGTCTTCAGCCTCAAAGCCCAAGAGGCCCGCCAAGCCGGTGGCATGGAAGGGGCGGTGCAAATCATTGAAGAGCAATTCAAGCCGGTGACGGTGCAATACGCCGCGTTGCAAGATGCCTTTGTGCAGCTGCAAGAAAGCCAGCGCGACCAAGCTAAGCAGGGCGGCGACCGCCAGCGCACCCTGACCTATTGGACGGGTGCGGGCATGGCAGCGGTGTTGCTGGCTGTAGGCATGTTGCTCGCTCATATGCTGGTGCGCTCGATGACACAGCCTTTGCAGCGCGCCGTGGAACTGACCGACCGCATTGCCAGTGGCGACTTGACCGCCAGCGCCGACGATGAGCGCAAAGACGAGCTGGGCCACCTGCTGCGCTCGCTCTCGGCGATGGCGGCACGCCTGCGCGGCGTGGTGGGTGATGTGCGCTCGGGGGTGGAGTCGGTATCGAGCGCCTCAACGCAAATTGCGATGGGCAACCAAGACCTGTCGGCGCGCACCGAGCAAACCGCCGCCAATCTGCAGCAAACCGCCGCCAGCATGGAGCAGCTGACCAGCACCGTGACCCAGTCGGCCGACACCGCACGCCAAGCCAATCAGCTGGCCGGCACCGCCGCCCATGCAGCCACGCGCGGCGGCGAAGTGGTCGGCCAAGTCGTCGCCAGCATGGAGCAGATCACCAGCAGCTCGCGCAAGATTGCCGACATCATTGGCGTGATCGACTCGATTGCTTTCCAGACGAATATCTTGGCGCTGAACGCTGCCGTGGAAGCGGCGCGCGCCGGCGAGCAAGGGCGCGGTTTTGCCGTCGTCGCCAGTGAGGTGCGCAGCTTGGCCGGGCGCTCGGCCGAGGCAGCGAAAGAAATCAAGGCGCTGATTGATGCCTCGGTGCAAAACGTCCAGACCGGTTCGCAGCAGGTGGCCCAAGCCGGCAACAGCATGACCGAGATCGTCAGCAGCGTGCAGCGCGTGAGCGACCTGATTGGCGAAATCACCGCCGCCGCCACTGAGCAGCGCGACGGCATTGCGCAGGTCAACCAAGCGGTGACTAACCTCGACCAGATGACGCAGCAAAACGCCGCGTTGGTTGAAGAGTCCACCGCCGCCGCCACCGCCATGCGCGACCAAGCCCAGCACTTGTCACAGGTGGTGTCGGTATTCAATGTCGGTGATGGCACTGCGCAGCAACCAACCGCTGCCAGTGCATGAGCGCAGCTTTGTGCCTCATAAGCCGGCCGGCACTTCAAAGCTGCGC
>JAGNUJ010000155.1 GCA_017987055.1 Giesbergeria sp. | reverse complement strand
CTGGGCTGCATCATTCGCGGCGAGACCTACCACTTCGAGCTGGTGGCCAACGAATCGGGCGCCGGCGTCACGCGCGTGTCACTGGACTACCGCCTGCCGGTGGCCAACGCCATCTTGACCACCGAAGACCTCGACCAAGCTGTCGCGCGCCAAACCGAAAAAGGCCGCGATGCAGCCTATGTCGCCGTCGAAATGGCCAACCTGCTGAAAGAGCTTTCGTGAGCGAAAACACCCCCGGCACGCCCAGCCCAGCCGCAGCCAAACACACCAGTCCCCCCGGCGGCCGCAAATCGGCCTCCAAATCCAGCCGCAGCCGCGCGCGCGAATTTGTGCTGCAAGCGCTGTACCAGCACTTGGTCGGGCGCAACAGCGCCGAGGCGATTGACGCGTTTACGCGCGATTTGTCGGGTTTTCACAAAGCCGACGCGGCGCACTACAACACCGTGCTGCACGGCTGCATTGAAACCGGCGCTTATATGGACGCACTGATCACGCCGCTGCTGGACCGCAAGCTGGAAGAAATCTCGCCCATCGAGCGCGCTGCCATGTGGATGGGCGTGTTTGAGTTTCAGCACTGCCCCGACGTGCCGTGGCGCGTGGTGCTCAACGAGTGCATCGAACTGACCAAAGACTTTGGCGGCACCGACGGCCACAAATACGTCAACGCCGTGCTGGGTGGCTTGGCGCCGCAACTGCGCGCTGACGAAGTCGCCGCCGACGCAGGCCGCCCCGGCCAAGCCAAGCCAGCACAGCCCGCTGCATAAGCGGATCAACGTATCAACGCATGAAAATCTCCCGCCGCGCTGAGCGCATCGAACCGTTCTATGTCATGGAAGTGGCCAAGGCTGCCCAAGAACTGGCGCGGGAAATAGCGCACGGCAGCACGCCGATGGTCTTTTTGAACATTGGCGAGCCGGACTTCACCGCACCACCGCTGGTGCAAGCCGCCGCCGCCCGCGCGGTCGAGAGCGGCGCGACGCAGTACACGCCGTCTCTGGGTTTGGACGCGCTGCGCGAGCGCATCAGCGGCTGGTATGCGCAGCGCTTTGGCGTGCAAGTGCCGGCGCAGCGCATCGTCGTCACCGCTGGCGCCTCAGCGGCACTGCAATTGGCGTGCTTGGCGCTGATTGACGCGGGCGATGAAGTGCTGATGCCCGACCCGAGCTACCCGTGCAACCGCCACTTTGTCAGCGCCGCTGACGGCACGGCGGTGCTGGTTCCCACCACCGCTGCCGAGCGCTACCAGCTCAGCGCCGACAAAGTGCGTGCGGCGTGGACGGACAAAACGCGCGGCGTGCTGCTGGCCTCGCCGTCAAACCCGACCGGCACCTCGATTGCGCCGGACGAGCTGCGCCGCATCCACCAAGTGGTGCAAGAGCGCGGCGGCGTGACCATCGTCGATGAGATTTATTTGGGCCTGAGCTACGACGAGACCTTTGGCCACACGGCGCTGGACATTGACGACAACATCATCAGCATCAACAGCTTTAGCAAATACTTCAACATGACCGGCTGGCGCTTGGGCTGGATGGTGGTGCCCGAAGCGCTGGTGCCAGTGGTTGAACGCTTGGCGCAAAACCTGTTTATCTGCGCCAGCACGGTATCGCAGCACGCCGCGCTGGCCTGCTTTGAGCCAGGCAGTCTGGCCGAGTACGAGCGCCGCCGCGCTGAATTCAAAGCGCGGCGCGATTACTTCATTCCGGCACTGCAAGAGTTGGGTTTTGAGATTCCGGTACAGCCCGACGGCGCTTTTTATGCGTGGGCGGATTGCAGCCCGTTGTGCGACAAGCTGGGCGTGCAAGGCAGTTGGGACTTTGCGCTGGCGGTGATGCAGCGCGCCCACATCGCCATCACGCCGGGGCGCGACTTTGGCAGTTTTGAGACCGGCAACTTTGTGCGCTTTTCGACGGCCAACTCGATGGAGCAACTGCAAACAGCCATCGCCCGGCTGCGCCAGTTGCTGGCTTAAACAAGATTGAACAAGACACGCACCGGTATGGCCTTTGCATTTCCCATCCGCATTTATTGGGAAGACACCGATGCCGGTGGCATCGTGTTTTATGCCAACTACCTGAAATTTTTTGAGCGCGCCCGCACCGAATGGCTGCGCTCGCTGGGCATTGGCCAGCAGGCGCTGCGCGAAGAAACCGGCGGCATGTTTGTCGTCACCGACGCGCAATTGCGCTATCTGCGCCCGGCGCGCTTGGACGATGAACTCTTGGTGACGGCACAGCTCCAACAGGCCGGCCGCGCCTCATTCACCATCGCCCAACAAGCCTTTATCAAGCCAACCCACACCAGCGAGCAGCCCACGCTGCTGTGCGAAGGCAGTATCCGCATCGGCTGGGTCGATGCCGCCACGATGGCGCCGACACGCATTCCACGTTCTCTCTTAGAAAAGCTCTCATGAATTCCCAAGACATGTCCATTCTGACCCTGGTGCTGCACGCCAGCTGGGTGGTGCAACTCGTCATGCTGATGCTGCTGGGCGTGTCCATCGCCAGCTGGGCGGCGATTTTTCGCAAGCTGTTTGCCTTGAAGCAGGTCAAGACGCTGAACGAGGACTTTGAGCACGAATTTTGGTCGGGCACCAGCTTGAACGACTTGTATGCTGGCGCGGTCAAAAACACCAAATACTGCGGCCCGATGGAGCGCATTTTTGCCAGCGGTATGCGCGAGCACCAAAAACTGCGCGAGCGCCGCATCAGCGACCCGGGCACCTTGCTCGACGGCGCGCGCCGCGCCATGCGCGCCAGCTTTCAGCGCGAGATGGACGTGATTGAGTCCAGCTTGTCGTTCCTTGCTTCGGTCGGCTCGGTGTCGCCGTATGTCGGTCTGTTTGGCACGGTGTGGGGCATCATGCACGCCTTCACCGGCTTTGCTGGCATGGAGCAAGTCACCTTGGCCACCGTCGCCCCCGGCATTGCTGAGGCGCTGGTCGCCACCGCTTTAGGTCTGTTTTCGGCCATTCCCGCCGTGATTGCCTACAACCGCTTTGCCCGCGACATCGACCGCGTTGCCATCCACCAAGAGACCTTCATCGAAGAGTTCTCCAACATCTTGCAGCGCAACTTGGGTGCCCAGCCCAGCCCGGTCGATACTGTCAGCGCCACGGCCTCCGGCCACTAAAGCCAAGGATTACTGCTATGTCCGCCTTGGGATCGCGCGGTCGCGGCCGCCGCACCATCAACGAAATCAACATGGTGCCCTTCATCGACGTGATGCTGGTGCTGTTGATCATCTTCATGGTGACGGCACCGATGCTGACGCCGGGAATGATCGACGTGCCCAGCGTCGGCAAAGGCAAAAACATGCCCAAAGTGATTGCCCAAGTCATTGTCGGCCAAGACGGTGCGCTGCAATGGAAAACCGGCGACGCCACGCGCAGCATCAACCTGCGCGAGATTGGCACCGCCGCGCGCGACTGGCAGCAAAACCAGCCGCCTGATACGCCAGTGATCATCAGCGCCGACAAGGGCGTGTCCTACGACGCTGTCGTCAAAGCGATGGATGCGCTGCAAAAAGCCGGCGTTCAGCGCGTGGGCTTGTCTGTCAAGCAAGGCGGCTAACGCTGCCCCGACCTTCATGCACCGCACCACGCACCTAGAACGCGACCAGTTTGCCCCGCCCCAGCAGCCCGCGCGCCTGCGCGCAGTGGTGCTGGCCGTACTGGCACACGTGCTGCTGATTGGCGCGCTGACGTGGGGCGTGAACTGGAAAAGCAGCACCGACACCCCCACCGTCGAAGCCCAACTGTGGGCCGCTGTGCCGCAACAAGCCGCACCGCGCGCTAGTGCGCCACCGGCGCCCACACCGCCGCCACCTGCGCCGGTGCCACCGGTGCCGGCACCACCGGCGCCAGTCAAGCCACCGCCGCCACCTCCACCTCCGCCGCCAGTGCGCGCACCAACACCGCCCGCGCCTGCACCCAAGCCGCCGCCACCACCGCCGCGCCAAGCCGAGCCGGACACCCGCG
>JAGNUJ010000154.1 GCA_017987055.1 Giesbergeria sp. | reverse complement strand
GCCCAGCACTTGTCACAGGTGGTGTCGGTATTCAATGTCGGTGATGGCACTGCGCAGCAACCAACCGCTGCCAGTGCATGAGCGCAGCTTTGTGCCTCATAAGCCGGCCGGCACTTCAAAGCTGCGCACCGTCAATCAAAAACTGCACCTTGCGCTCGCCCTTCCACTCGTTGATGTCGAGGCGAAAGGCCAGCAGCACTTTGCTCGGCAGCGGCTCGCTGCGGCCAAACCACACGCCATCGACTGGCTGGCCGTGGTGCAGCAATTTGAGCGACAGGTGGTTTTTGTCCGCTCCGACCAAGCGCTGGCTGAGCACTTGCACCTCTTCGCTGAACGTCGGCGGCGCAAAGCCTTGTCCCCAGACCTCGCGGTGCAGGGTATCGACCACATCGGCGCGGCAGTATTGCGGCGCCAGTGGGCCGTCGGTAGCGATGCGCCGGGTCAGGGTGGCTGCGTCCAGCCATTCGCTGGCAATTTGCGCCAGCGCTTGCTCAAACACCTCAAACTGACCGGCGGCAATGGTGCAGCCCGCCGCCATCGCGTGGCCGCCAAATTGCAGCAGCACGCCGGGGTGGCGCTTGGACACCAAATCAATCGCATCGCGCAGATGGAAACCCGCAATGGAGCGGCCTGAGCCTTTGAGTTCGCCCGCGTGTCCCGGCGCGCTGCTGGGGGCAAAGACAAACGTCGGCCGGTGCAGCTTGTCTTTGATGCGCGAGGCGACGATGCCGACCACGCCTTGGTGAAACTCCGCGTCAAACACGCTGATGGCCGGCGGTGGCTCGGCATCGTCGGTAAACAGGTTTTCTGCCAGCAGCAGCGCTTGGTCGCGCATACCGCCTTCAATGTCGCGCCGCTCGCGGTTGATGCCGTCGAGCGTGCGCGCCAGTGCGTCGGCGTGGCTGGGGTCGTCGGTCAACAGGCATTCGATGCCAATCGTCATATCGGCCAAACGCCCGGCGGCGTTGATGCGTGGCCCCAGGGCAAAGCCAAAGTCAAACGTCGTCGCCATCGCCGCTTTGCGCCCAGCGACGTTGAACAGCGCCGCCATGCCGGCGGGCATCGCGCCCGCGCGGATGCGCTTTAAGCCCTGCGCCACCAAGCGGCGGTTGTTGGCGTCCAGCACCACCACATCGGCCACCGTGCCCAGCGCCACCAGCGGCAACAGCGCATCCAGCTTGGGCTGCGAGGCCGTATCGAACACGCCGCGCGCGCGCAGTTCAGAGCGCAGCGCCAGCAGCACATAAAACATGACGCCCACGCCCGCCAAATGCTTGCTGGCAAAGCCGCAGCCGGGCTGGTTGGGGTTGACGATGGCGTCGGCCTTGGGTACCTGCGCCGAGGGCAAATGGTGGTCGGTGATGAGGGTGCGCATCCCCAGCGCTGTGGCGTGCTCGACACCTTCGACGCTGCCGATGCCGTTGTCCACGGTAATCAGCACGTCCGCGCCGCGCTCTTTCACGCGCTCAGCAATCGGCGCGGTCAAGCCGTAGCCGTCGATGACGCGGTCGGGCACCAAATAATCGACGTGGCGCGCGCCCAGCAGGCGCAGACCGCGCACCGCCACGGCGCAGGCGGTCGCGCCGTCGCAGTCGTAGTCGGCGACGATGCACAGGCGCTGCTCGCTGGCGATGGCGTCGGCCAGCAGCGCGGCGGCGGCGTCGATGCCCAGCAAGTCACCCGGTGGCAACAGGCGCGCCAAGCCGTCGTCCAGCTCGGCGGCGCTGGCCACGCCGCGTGCGGCATACAACTGCGCCAGCAGCGGGTGGATGCCGGCTTGCTCCAGCGCCCAAGCGGCGCGGGGTGGGGTGTCTCGGACTGTTATTTTCATAGCTTATAGCGCACGTCAGCAAAGGGTTTGGAGCCGAAAAGGCTTGAAATGCGCTGGCGCAGACTGCGCGGCGCGCTGTGCCAGCTGAAGGCGCTCGATTCGCCGCACAGCGTCAATTGCACGGCGCTGCCACGCGCGGCTTGCGCCGCCAGTTCGGCGACGGGGCCCGCGTCGAGCTGCTGCCACGCGCTGGCCCAAGCGGCCCAGTCTTCGCGCAGCGCGGCATCGCGCAGGGTCAGCGGCATGTGCGGTGCTTGCTGTTTGACGGGTGTATTCGCTGCTAATTGACCCGCGCCATGCACCCAAAAAGCGTTGACGGTGGGCTGGCGCTGCGCCTCGCGCGCCTCGTTCCACGGGTGGGTGTAGAGCAGCATTTGCATCTCGCTGTGCAGGCGGCGCAGCACCGGGTGCTGCTCGGCGCTTTGCAGCCACGGGCGCACGTCGCGCTGCAGCACGCGCTCTAGCGAAGTGCTGCGCAAATTAGCAAACGCCTCGCCGTGTGCCAGCCAGCGCGTCGGCTGGTCGTACAGCAGCGTGATGCCGTCTTGCGCAAACCACGGCGCAATGACGGCCAGTAGCGCGCGCGAGCCAGCCTCGTCCAGCGCCAACGCGGCGGGGTCGTGCAGTGTGATGTGGTCGGTGCTCACCTGCCAATGGCACGGCGTGACAAATGCCCAAGCGGCGTTGTCTGGCGCGGGCGCGTCAACGCCGGTTTGCTGCACCTGCCAAGCCGCCCACGGCAACTGACCGTCGCCGCCGGGCAGACCGAGTGCGCGCGCCAAAGCGCGTTCGTGTGGCGGCGAGGGGCTTTCTTCGTCGCCAACATCGCTCTCAAGGGGTGACAGGCGCGCCAGCAAGCGCTCTAAATGGGGCAGCTCTAGGCTTGCCAACGCCTGTTGAGCGCCGGGCGATTGCACGGCGGCGTAGGGAATCAGTAAATGGCTGGAATGGGTGGTGTCCGACATGGCGGCATTTTGCGGGATGCCACAATCGCCGGCTCATGCAAATTCCTTACGAACTGGCCTTGGGCTGGCGCTACACCCGCGCTGGCCGCGCTACGCGGCGCAACGGCTTCATCTCCTTTATTTCGGGCGTCTCGATGCTGGGCATTGCGCTCGGTGTGGCGGCGCTGATCATTGTGCTCAGTGTGATGAACGGCTTTCAAAAAGAGGTGCGCGACCGCATGCTCAGCGTCGTCGCGCACATCGAAATTTTTGCCCCCGGCGGTGAGGCCATGCTTGACCCAGATCGCACCATGGCCGAGGCGCGCAGCAACCCGCAAGTGATTGGCGCGGCGCCGTTTGTCGCGGCGCAGGCACTGCTGGCGCGCGGCGAGGACATGAAAGGCGCGCTGGTGCGCGGCATCGACCCGGCGCACGAGGGCGAAGTCACCGAGCTGGCCGCTGCCAACGCGCAGGCCGTGGCGCAACTGCTGCCGGGCGAGTTTCGCGTGGTGCTGGGGGTGGAGCTGGCGCGCGCGCTGGGCGTTGGCGCTGGCGATGTGGTCACGCTGATTGCGCCGTCTGGCCAAGTCACGCCCGCCGGCGTCGTGCCGCGCCTGAAGCAAATGACGGTGGCCGGCACCTTTGATTCGGGCCACTACGAATACGACTCGGCGCTGGTGCTGCTGCACCACCAAGACGCTGAGCGCATTTTTCGATTGGAAGGGCCGACCGGCATTCGCCTGAAGCTGAAAGACTTGCACCAAGCGCGCGCCGTGGCCCACCAATTGGCGGCCAGTTTGAGCGGCGATTTGCTGATCCGCGACTGGACGCAGCAAAACAAAACCTGGTTTGCCGCCGTTGAGCTGGAGAAACGCATGATGTTCATCATCCTGACGCTGATCGTCGCCGTGGCGGCGTTTAACTTGGTGTCCACGCTGGTGATGACCGTGACTGACAAGCGCGCCGACATCGCCATCTTGCGCACGCTGGGGGCGAGTCCGCGCAGCATCATGGGCATTTTTGTGGTGCAGGGCGCGATGGTCGGGGTGATTGGCACGCTCAGCGGGCTGCTGCTGGGGCTGCTGATTGCCGTCAACATCGACGTCATCGTGCCAGCGCTCGAATCGCTGCTGCAAGCCAACTTCTTGCCCAAAGACATCTACCTGATTAGCAAAATGCCCAGCGACCCGCAAAGCAGCGACATCCTGCCGATTGCCATCATCTCGCTGGTGCTGTCGTTTT
>JAGNUJ010000045.1 GCA_017987055.1 Giesbergeria sp. | reverse complement strand
GCCGCTTGGATGCGCGCCAGCCACGCCTCAAAAGCCTCCCACGTCAGGATGGTTTCGTAAGTGACGGCGGGCTGCGCTGGCGTATTGCCGTCGGTGGCTGGCTCGTCCGCAAATTCCTCGTCCGCAAATTCGCCAGCCGGTTCAGCGAACATGTCGGCGGTGCCACCGTCGTCTTTTTTCTTTCCCAGCGGCGCGGCTGGCTTGGCCGCAGCGACGGGCGCTGCGCCCAGCGCGTGCGCCAAGCCTTTGAAGCCGTATTTTTGGTAAAAATCGCGCAAAGCGCCCGTCTGCTGTGCGCTAATAGCTATGCTTTCCATAGCTGGTAGGTCTGGCAAATAGGCGCTCAAATCGCAGTCGGTTTTGATAGTGACCAGCTGGCGCGCGGTGGGCAGCCACTCCAGCGCATTGCGCAGGTTCTCGCCGACCACGCCTTTGATCTCGCCGGCGTTGGCGACGACGGCGTCGAGCGAGCCGTATTGCATCAGCCATTTGGCGGCGGTCTTGGCACCGACTTTGGGCACACCGGGAATGTTGTCCACGCTGTCGCCGACCAGCGCCTGAAAATCCACCATCAGCTGCGGCGGCACGCCAAACTCAGCGGTGACGCCGGCGACGTCGCGCTTTTTGCCGTTCATGGTGTCGATGATGGTGACGTGGGCATCGACCAGCTGGCTCAGGTCTTTGTCGCCGCTGGAGATGACGACGTTGATGCCTTGGCGCGCGGCCATGACCGACAGCGTGCCAATCACATCGTCAGCCTCGACGCCGGGCACGGCCAGCACCGTCCAGCCCAGCAGCCGCACCACCTCGTGGATGGGCGCAATTTGTGCGCGCAGGTCGTCCTCCATCGGCTTGCGCTGGGCTTTGTAAGCGGGGTAAATCTCGTCACGAAAGGTGCCGCCCGGCGCGTCAAACACGCAGACGGCGTAGTCGGCGGGCACCTCTTTGCGCAGCGCGCCCACCATATTGATAAAGCCACGAATGGCACCGGTGGCCGCGCTGGTCGGGTCGCCGGGGATGGCGCGCAGGTCGGGCATGGCGTGAAAGGCGCGGTACAGGTAGCTGGAGCCATCAATGAGCACCAAGGTTTTTTGTTCGGTCATGGCCGCAATTGTGCATGGGGCTATGGCGCAATGTCGCCGTGTGGCTGCAGCTCAGCGCAGAGATTCACCCCTCTACAATCGCGCCATGCGCCTTGTTTCATTCCCTGTTTTTCTTCTTTTGCCGCTGGCTTTGGCCGGCGGTTCCGCACTGGCTCAAAATACCAGTCAAAACCCTGCTCAGCCCAATGAATCCGTGCGCGAGCAGCTATCACAACCAGAGCAAACTGGCGCCCCCTCAAAGGCCGCCGGTCGGCTGAACCAAACCAGCGAACGCATCCTCGTCGAAGATGCGGGCAGCCGCATTGACGAGCTGCGCGTCGGCGGCCAGACGCAAAGCATCACCGTGCAGCCCAAGGTGGGCAACCTGCCCGAGTACGAGGTGCAGCCGTCCGATGGCGTGCGCAACCGCGCCCGCAATGGGGCTGAGACCGACACCGGCACGCGCGTCTGGAATCTGAAGAAGTTCTAAATCTCCCCGGTTGACTTTTGCACCGCGCCCGCTGCGCTTGTTGGCGGCGGCGTGACCTTTTAGCCTTATTTTTGTTGTGTCCTGAGCCATGGCTGTATTTACCGAAGTCTCGCCCGCAGCGGCGCAAGCGCTGCTGACCCGTTTGCAATTGGGCGAGCTGCGCGCGCTGCGCGGCATCGAGGGCGGCATTGAGAACACCAACTACTTCGTCACGACCGATACGGGCGAGTTTGTGCTGACGCTGTTCGAGCGCCTAAGCGCCGAGCAGCTGCCGTTTTATCTGCACCTGATGCGCCACTTGGCGCACGCCGGCATTCCGGTGCCCGAGCCGCAGGCCGACGCGCGCGGCGAGATTTTGCACAGCGTCTGCGGCAAACCGGCGGCGGTGGTCAACAAGCTGCACGGGCGCAGCCAACTGGCGCCGCAAGCGGTGCACTGCGCCGCCGTCGGCGCGATGCTGGCACGCATGCATTTGGCCGGCCAAGGCTTTGAGCGCCAGCAGCCCAATCTGCGCGGCCTGCCGTGGTGGAACGAGACCGTCCCCGTGGTGCTGGCGCATTTGGACGCCGAGCAAGCCGCGCTGCTCCAGTCGGAATTGGCCTATCAAAACCACATCGCCGCCTCATCGGCCTACACCGCCCTGCCACGCGGGCCGGTACACGCCGATTTGTTCCGCGACAACGTGATGTTTGACGGCGAGCAGCTCACCGGATTTTTTGATTTTTACTTTGCTGGTGTCGATACCTTTTTGTTCGACTTGGCGGTCTGCCTCAACGATTGGTGCATTGACTGGGCAACCGGCGCGCACGACGCGGCGCGCTTTGACGCGATGCTGGCGGCCTACCAAAGCGTGCGCCCTTTGAGCGCGGCCGAGCGCAGTCTGCTGCCAGCTATGGCGCGCGCTGGGGCGCTGCGCTTTTGGATTTCGCGCCTGTGGGATTACCACCTGCCGCGCGAAGCCCAAGTGCTGACACCGCACGACCCGCGCCATTTTGAGCGGGTGCTGCGCCAGCGCATCGCCCAACCCGTGCAGCCAATACAAGTGCTGGCAGCGGTTTAATACCCGCCGCGCTACCATCTTGCACACATGAAACTCAATATTGTTCCTGCCCATTCCGGCGTCATCTGGGTCAAAGCGGGCATTGGTGTGTTTTGGCGCCAACCGATGGCTATGGCGGCGCTGTTCTTTATGACCATGGCCGCGATGTCGCTGGCCTCCATGGTGCCGCTGGTGGGCACGCCGCTGGCGCTGGCGCTGCTGCCCTCAGCCACGCTGGCGATGATGGTGGCCTCCGCCGAGGCGATTCAAGGGCGCTTTCCGACACCCAAGGTGCTGCTGGTGGCGTTTCGCACCGGGCAACAGCGCTTGGTACACATGCTGCAGCTGGGCGCGCTGTATGCGGCGGGCTTTATGGCGGTGATGGGCATTTCGGCGCTGTTTGATGGCGGCCAGTTTGCGCAGGTCTATCTGGGCGGCGCGCCCATCACACGCGAAATCGCCGAGAGCAGTGATTTTCAGCGCGCCATGTGGGTGGCGATGCTGCTGTATCTGCCGCTGTCGCTGCTGTTTTGGCACGCGCCGGGGCTGGTGCATTGGCACGGCGTAACGCCGGTAAAAAGCCTGTTTTTCAGCATCGTTGCCTGCGGGCGCAACTTTGGTGCCTTTGTGGTGTACGGGCTGGCGTGGTTTGGCGTGTTTGCCATCGGCGGCGTGCTGATCAGCGTGGTCTCGGCGCTGCTGGCGGTGCTGGGCGTGTTCAGCGCTGAGTCGGCGCCCAGTGCGATTGGCGGGCTGATGATGGGGCTGGCTATGGTGATGGCAGCGATGTTTTTCAGCTCCATCGTCTTCACTTTCCGCGATTGCTTTCAGCCGCCCGAAGTGCCGGGCAAGGATGCGGCCAGCGAAGTGACCAGCGTCGATACGCTGGTCTAAAAAGCAGCCGCGTTAGCGCGGTGTTGTCGCGCGCACCCAGTACCACAGCGCCCCGGCGTTTACTTCCTGTTGCCGTGCCAGACTCCAACCGCTCCCACCCCACCTCCCTTGAGGACACCCCGTTAAGCCTGTGGCTGATGCTGCTGGCGCTGCTGTCGGCCTTTGCCATGAGTCAGGCGTATCGCACCGTGACGGCCATCATGGCCACCGGACTGCAAGGCGACTTTGGTTTATCGGCCTCGTCGCTGGGCACATTTGCCGGGGTGTTTGGGCTGGCATTTGGCGTGACGCAGTTTTTTATCGGCATCGGCATGGATTTGTACGGCCTGCGCCGCACCGTGCTGACGGCCTTTCCGCTGGCGATTGCCGGCGCGCTGCTGTCGGCCGCCGCGCCCAACTACCAATGGCTGCTGCTGGGGCAGTTGCTGATTGGTGTCGGCTGCGCGCCGGCATTTTTGGCCTGCACGGTGTTTATTGCGCGCCACTTTCCGACGGCGCGTTTTGCCTTTGTCTCAGGGATTGCGATGGGCGTGGGCGGGTTGGGGCTGCTGTTTACCGGCACGCCGCTGGCGTGGCTGGTGCAGCGCTTTGGCTGGCGCGGCGGTTTTGTGGTGCTGGCGCTGATGTCGGCCATGGCGTGGCTGCTGGTGTGGCGGCGCGTACACGAGCCCGCTTTGCCCGGTCCAACGCCCGCACGCGAGAGCTGGGGCACGGCGGTGCGCCGCTTTGGCGCGCTGTTTGCGCTGGCGCACACGCTGGGAATTTTGCTGCTGGGCATGGTGTCGTATGCCTCGTTTTTGGCGCTGCGCGGGCTGTGGCTTGGCCCACTGTTGATGCAGCGCCACGACTTCTCGCTGCTCGAGAGCGGCAACACGGCGGTGGCGATGTCGATGATTTCGCTGTTCAGCCCGGCACTGTTTGGCCGGCTTGACCCGGGACCGCTGCGCCGGCGGGTGTGGCTGGTCAACTTGTCGCTGCTGGCCGCACTGCTGTATTTGACGCTGGGCTGGACACCACACTACGCCCACTTGAATGTGGCGCTGGTGCTGTGCGTGGCCACGCTGTCGGGCTATTCGGTGCTGCAATATTCCGACGTGCGCTCGGCCTACGCGCCCGACCTGACCGGGCGGGCGCTGTCGGTGTTCACCATGGCGATGTTTTTGGGGGTCGGCCTGATGCAAAGCGCCACCGGCTGGGTGGCATCGTGGGCGCAGTCCCAAGGCATTGAGCCGTATCAGGCAGTAATGACGGCCATTGCCATTGCGCTGGCTTTAGGTTCGAGCGCGCTGCGCTGGCTGCCCGCACCGCCGCTGCTCGAAAAAGGCTGATTTTGAGTCAAATCGGCCTCTAGCCCTTTAAATACGTGCGGTTGTAGCTATCATTTTAGACCCAATCGCCGCCCCGGTACAGCCACGGCACGTCCAGCAGGCGCGCGCCCAGCAGGCGCAGCCCCGCATCGCGCCCCCAGCGCAGCGGGCCGGTGGCGTGAAAGATGCGGCCGTTGCGCTGCGCCCGCGCTTGCACGCGGGCGTTGCGCTCCCAGCGGTTCAGGGCGTAACGGCGCAGGCGCAGCGCCACGTCCAAATCGTGCATCGACAGCGCCCGCTGCAGCTGCGCCGCGTCTTCAATCGCCATGCCGGCACCTTGCGCCAAATACGGCCGCATCGGATGCGCTGCATCGCCCAGCAGCGCCACCAAGCCGCTGGCCATTTGCGCCGCGCTGCTGACGGGCGCACGGTCTGACAACGGCCACAAACGCCAGTCATGGCCTTGGCTGCAAACATGGCGCACCACCTCTTGCAAAGCGCTGCAAGTGCCCCGCAGTGCGCGCTCCAAGTCGGCGGCATTGGCGGCGTGGTCCCAGTGGTCTAAATCGCCGGGCGCGGGGCCTTCGATGATGACGACAAGGTTTTGCAGCTCGCCGCCGCGCACTGGGTATTGCACCGCGTGCAGGTGCGGGCCCATCCAGGCGGTGACTTCGTTGCTGCGCAGCGCCTCGGGCAGCGCGCTTTGGGGCAGCAACGCCCGGTAGGCCAAATGGCCGCTGGCGCGCGGCGGGCCATCGGCCAGCAGCTGCGCGCGGATTTTGCTGCGCAGGCCATCGGCACCAATCAGCGCATCGCCCTCAATGTCTTTGCCCAAGCTGGTGTGGACCAGCACGGCGTTTTCGGTTTTGCTGTCGGTTTTGGTGGCAGTTTCGGTGTAGCCCAAAATGGCTTGACCTAGGTTGATTTGCACGTTGGCCTCTTGGGCCAGCGCGTTCAATAGCAAGGTGTGCAGGTCAGCGCGGTGGATGGTGGCGTAAGCGGCGCCGTAGCGCTGCACCATGTCGCCGCCCAGCGGCAAGGCCGCCAGCACGTCGCCCGACGTAGCGCAGCGCACGCGCAGCCGCTCAGGAAACGCGGCCACTGCCTGCAACGGTGCCTGCAAACCCCAAGCCTGCAAGCAGCGCACCACATTCGGGCTGAGCTGCACGCCCGCGCCGAATTCGCTAAACACCTCGGCGCGCTCGTACAAGCGCACCTCCCAGCCCGCGCGCGCCGCGCCCAGCGCCGCCGCAACCCCGCCAATGCCGCCACCGGCCACCAAAACCTGCTTTTTCATAGGCGCGAATTGTGCCGTGTTGGCTCGGCAAGCGCTGGCAGGCGCGGGTTATGCTGCCAGCAGCTGGCGCAGCACGTAGGGCAGGATGCCGCCAGCGCGGTAGTAATCGACCTCAATCGGCGTGTCGATGCGCAGCGTCAGCAGCACTTCGCGGCGGCGGCCATCGGCATAGCGAATCACCAGCACAGCGTCGCTTTGCGGTGTCAGCGCGGCGTCCGGCAGCACGTCAATGGTTTCTTCGCCGGTCAGTCCAAGCGATTCCCACGAATCGTCCCCTTGGAATTGCAGCGGCAGCACGCCCATGCCGACCAAGTTGGAGCGGTGGATGCGCTCAAAACTGCGCGCAATCACCGCCTTGATGCCCAGCAGTTGCGTGCCTTTAGCCGCCCAGTCGCGGCTCGAGCCGGTGCCGTATTCCTCGCCGGCAAACACCACCGTCGGCGTGCCTTGCTCCATATAGTGCATGGCGGCGTCGTAGATGTAGAGCTTTTCGTTCTGCAACGGGCCAGGATTTTGGAACAGCGTCACGCCGCCCTCTTCGCGCGAGCCGTTGGCCAGTGGCGGCAGCATCAAATTTTTGATACGCACGTTGGCAAACGTGCCGCGCACCATCACTTCGTGGTGGCCCCGGCGCGCGCCGTAGCTGTTGAAATCAGCCTTGTGGATGCCCTGCTGCAGCAGCCACTGGCCAGCGGGCGAGCTGTCTTTGATGGCCCCGGCCGGCGAGATGTGGTCGGTGGTAATCGAGTCGCCAAACAGCGCCATAATCCGCGCACGGCGCACCGAATAAGCATCATTTTGGCCTTCAGCCCTTTGTTTACGGGCGCTAGCAGCTACATCTTCAATAGCAAAATCGACAAAGTAAGGTGGCTCGGCAATGTAGGTGCTGGTTGGCCAGGTGTAGCTTTGGCCGGCCACGCCGTGGATGCCTTGCCACAGCGCGCCCGGTTCGGTTTTCACCTTGGCGTAGTTGTCGCGGAAGGCCTTGCCGTTCATGGCAAAACGCATCAGCGCTGCAATTTCATCGCTGGTGGGCCAAACGTCTTTCAGATAGACGTTTTGTCCCTGCGCGTTTTGGCCCAGCGGCTCGGTGGTGATGTCGCTCAGCACGCTGCCGGCCAGCGCATAGGCCACCACCAGCGGCGGGCTGGCCAAAAAGTTGGCCTTGATGTTGGGGTGGATGCGCGCCTCAAAGTTGCGGTTGCCCGACAGCACCGCTGCGCAAACCAGGTCGTTTTGCGTGATGGCCTCGTTCAGCTCGGGCGTCAAATCGCCGGCGTTACCGATGCAGGTAGTGCAGCCGTAGCCCGCCAGCGCAAAGCCCAGTTTTTCCAGATAGGGCAGCAGGCCGGTCTCGGTCAAATACTCGGTGACGATGCGCGAACCCGGCGCCAGCGAGGTTTTGATGTGCGGCTGCACCCGCAAACCGGCTTCAACCGCCTTTTTGGCCAACAGGCCCGCCGCCAACAGCACGCTGGGGTTGGAGGTGTTGGTGCAACTGGTGATGGCGGCAATCAGCACATCGCCGTGGCCCACTTTGAGCGTAGCTTCACTGGGCAACTCGCACACCGGCACCGCTTCGGGCGCAGCCGACTGGGCGGCTTCCAGCGTCGGGCGGTTGCTGACCATTTCTGCCACGTTGCGCTGCGCACCGGGCTGGGGAGCTTGGGCGGGCGCGGGCACCGCTGGGGTTGCATCCACCGCGCACGCCAGCGCATAGCGCTGCGTCAAGCGCTCGGCGCTTTGGTTAAAGCCGTTGTCGGCATTGGGTTTGCTAAACAGCGAGGTGAACTGCGACGCTACGCTGCCCAGTTCAATCCGGTCTTGCGGGCGCTTGGGGCCAGCCAAGCTGGGGGTGACGCTGCCCAAGTCCAAAGTAATCACTTGGGAATAATCGACCTCGCCGGCCAGCGGCACGCCAAACAGGCCCTGCGCTTTGAAGTAGGCCTCAAAGGCTTCGATCTCGGCCTCGGTGCGGCCGGTGCCGCGAAAGTAGTCAATGGTTTTTTCATCGACCGGAAAAAAGCCCATCGTCGCGCCGTACTCAGGCGCCATGTTGGCGATGGTGGCGCGGTCGGGCAGGGCCAGCGTGCGCGTGCCAGCGCCAAAGAATTCGACAAACTTGCCGACCACCTTGTGCCCGCGCAGCAGCTCAGTCACCGTCAGCACCAAATCGGTAGCAGTGACGCCTTCGCGCAGCTGGCCGCTCAGTTCGACACCGACGACGTCGGGGGTCAACAGATACACCGGCTGGCCGAGCATGGCGGCTTCGGCCTCGATGCCGCCCACGCCCCAGCCCACCACGCCAATGCCGTTGATCATGGTGGTGTGGCTGTCGGTGCCGACCAAGGTGTCGGGGTAGTAAACAGAGTCGGACGCGCCGCCAGCAGTTTTATGCACGCCGCGCGCCAAATATTCGAGGTTGACTTGGTGGACGATGCCAAAGCCCGGCGGCACCACGCCAAAGGTGTCAAACGCCTGCATGCCCCACTTCATGAACTCGTAGCGCTCGCGGTTGCGCTGAAATTCGAGCTTCATGTTGATATCGAGCGAGTCTTTCTGGCCGTAAGAATCGACCATGATCGAGTGATCGACCACCAAATCCACCGGCACCAGAGGCTCGATTTTTTGCGCATCTTGGCCTAGGCGCAGCGCGGTGCTGCGCATCGCCGCCAAGTCCACCAGCAACGGCACGCCGGTAAAGTCTTGCAACACCACGCGCGACACCACAAACGGGATTTCATCCGTGCGCTCGGCCTGTGGCTGCCACTGCGCCAATTGCGCCACGTGCTCCGCCGTCACTTTGAGGCCATCGCAATTGCGCAGTACCGACTCCAACACAATACGTATCGACACCGGTAAACGCTTGACTGAAGGAAACTGCTGCGCCAATACGGGCAAGGAGTAAAAATAACCCTTTGCTCCTGACGCAGTCAGGAAATGCTGGCGTGTAGCAGCAAAAGCGTGTGGGATGGACGGGGACAACAGCGTAACCATGGTGGACTCTCCTGTAATGGGGAAACAAGAAGGCCATTCTGGCACCCACCGCATTGCACGCAGAACGATAAGGCTAAACGCAAGGGCAAGCAGTCGTTATTAATACGACTACTTAGTTAGCCAAATCAACAACTAGCGCTGCCTTTCACAATTTTTTGCTATACCCACTTAAATACTATGGACTTAATCAGTCAACAAAATTTGGGCACCAGATGTTGAACATTAAACGCCATAAGCCATCAAAAAAGCCCGCTAAAGCGGGCTTTTTTGATTCCCGCAGGCGCGAGTCAATTGCCAATCAAACCGGGGTTTTGATAGCGAATAAGGCGCGGTCTTGGTCTTGAATCCATTTTGGTGCTTTACCACGGCCAGTCCAAGTTTGGCCACTGGCTGGATCACGGTATTTAGGCGCAACTTTAGTGCCGCTAGTGGCACTGCGCGCCCGGTTAGAAGTTGGAAATATTTCTTGCTGTGTCAAACCATACTCATCCATGATGGCACGTACTTGGGCAATAGCGCTGGCCATTTCGTCACGGCGTGCTGTGCTGATTTTGAGTTCAAGGGCTTCGCGTTCTTTTAGCAGTTCTTTATAGGTTGACATGGTGTTTCAATAAAATTGGTTAAGACTGCCCAATTATAGGGTCTTGATTTAGCTTGTGCGCTAGTTCTACATTTAAATAACCTTGTGCTTCATAAGCTATCAATGGAACTTTTTGATTCAAGGTTCAGCCACTAAAGCCGACTCTGGCTGCGCCAGCACTTTGTCAATACGCTTGCCGTCTAGGTCAATCACTTCAAACACCCAGCCGGCGCACACAATGCGCTCGGCCTCTACCGGCAAATGGCCCGATTCAGACATCAGTAATCCGGCCAAAGTGTTGTAGAGGCCACGCTCTTCTTCGGGTAAATCACGAATGTTCAAGCGCGCTTTTAATTCAGATACCGGCATTAGGCCGTCCAGTAGCCACGAGCCATCTTCGCGCTGCACCGCCCACGCATCGGTGTCGGTGCCGGGCTGCAATTCGCCAGTAATGGCTTCGAGCAAATCGCGCGGTGTCATGATGCCTTGCACCACGCCATATTCATCGACCACAAACACAATACGACCCGAGCGCGCCCGAAACTGCTCTAACAACTCCATACCGCTGAGGGTTTCTGGCAAAAACGACGCCGGCAATACATGCCGCTCAATCGTTCCCTCGGTTTGCGGCCCTAATTCAAGCAAATGCGCCACGCTGATAATCCCCAACACATCGTCAAGCGAGCTGCGGCAGACGGGATACCACGAATGCGCGCCTTTATCACCGCCGGTGCTGGCCAATTGCAGGCACTGCGCTACGCTGTAACTAGCGTCTAGCCATTGCACATCGCTGCGCGGCACCATGATGGATATCAGCGGGCGGTCATCCAATCTAAAGACGTTTTGCACCATTTGGTGCTCGTGGTGCTCAATCACGCCGGCATCGCGCCCCTCGGCCAAACTGGCGACAATTTCTTCTTCTGTCACGGCACGGGCGGCAGAGTTATCAATGCGCAGCAGTTTCAACACCGCTTGGGTCGAGAAAGACAGTAATGTGACAAACGGTTTGGCCACCCGTGCCACCCACGCCATTGGACGCGCTACCCAGCGGGCGGTGGATTCTGGATAAAGCTGACCAATGCGTTTAGGTACCAATTCACCAAACACAATGGTGATAAACGTAATCAAGGTAATCACAATCGCCGTGGCCGAAACGTCGGCAACACCCTCAGGCGCGCCCCATGTCATCAACCAAGCGGCCAAACCGGCACTGAAGGCGGCCTCGCCCAAAATGCCGTTCAACATGCCAATCGACGTAATACCCACCTGCACCGACGACAAAAAGTGGGTGGGATTGTCTAACAACAGCAACGCCGCTGCAGCGCCTTTGTCGCCACCCTCGCTCATGGCCGTGAGGCGTGATTTACGGCTGGAGGCTAAAGCCAGCTCCGACATCGCGAACACCCCATTCAACAGGGTGAGCAACGCGATCAACAGAAAATCCATAAATTAAAAACCAAGAAAGAACAGCATGGCACTTTACTGTATTGGCGACATACAAGGCTGCGACAACGCGCTAGAACGCTTGCTGGATGTCATCGATTTTTCTGCCAGCCGCGACACGGTGTATTTATTGGGCGATTTGGTCAACCGCGGCCCCGATTCTGCCGCTGTTTTGCGCCGCTGCATGGCGGCAAGTGGCGCGCTGCAATGCTTACTGGGCAACCACGACCTGCACTTGCTGGCCAGCGCCTATGGCGTGCGCTCGCCGTCGCGGCGCGACACGCTGGCCAGCGTGCTGGACGCCCCCGACCGCACCGCCCTGCTCGACTGGCTGCGCCAGCAACCGCTGGCACGCCAGCACCGGCTGGGCGGCCAATCGCTGCTGATGGTGCACGCCGGCGTGCTGCCCGCATGGAGCGCACAAGACGCGCTGGCGTTAGCCGATGAAGTGCATGCAGTACTGCGCAGCGCGGATATTTTGGATTTTTTGCAACAGATGTACGGCAACACGCCCGACCACTGGAGCGACTCACTCACCGGCACCGCGCGCCTGCGCGTCATCGTCAACGCGCTGACGCGGCTGCGCTTTTGCACGCCCGAGGGCGTGATGGACTTTGCCAGCAGCGACAGCGCTGATGCCGCGCCCCCCGGCATGCTGGCGTGGTTCGATGTGCCGGGGCGGCGCAGCGCGGACACGCTGGTCGCCTTTGGCCACTGGTCCACGCTGGGTTGGCTAGAGCGCCCCAATGTGATCGGGTTGGACACCGGTTGCGTGTGGGGCGGGTGTCTCAGCGCCGTGCGTTTTGGCGCCACGCTGGCCGAGCGCGAGCTGCTGCAAGTGCGCTGCGAGCAAGCGCAAAAGCCAGAGCCATAAAAAATGCGCTAGCAACTATGTTTTCGATAGCTGCTAGCGCACATATTTAAAGGCCTAGAGGCCGATTTGGCTGTTATTGAGTAGTTTCAGGCGTCTGCTCTGGCGCTTGCACCTGCAATT